>JAGLNZ010000274.1 GCA_023139225.1 Desulfobacula sp.
ATTTGTTAAATTATTTGGTGAATCAGAATGTGAGCAAATAATATTTTGCAGGGTTTCATATTTTTCAAGAAGAACAGTCATGTCATTTCTGTATTTATCCATGATTTCAAGATTTTCTTTTAAGGCCTCGTCTGGAAAATCAAGCCTGGTCAATGAGCTTGCGGAAACATCGCCGACGCCGGCAAGCTTATTGGCAGTTTGAAGTTCTTTTTCCTGAATTTTAAGGGCATGGATGGCTGTCTTTAAGCGCTTGCTTTTAGTGTCGATCATTTTTTCCAGGGTGCGGTTATATTTTGTCAGATTGGATTCCGCTACAATTCGCCTTGTAATCTCCTCATTCATTTGGATGTTTTTTTCGGCGATTTCCTGTGTTTTTTTATCAAGCTCAACCAAATGGATATAGGATCTTAATGCTGTGGTAATGGTTGTAAAGAGCTTTTGAGTGGTCAGCTCTGTTTTTTCTTTATAATCATTGATGTCATAATTGAGGATGATATCTTTTTCCGGTGCTTTTCCTGGTTGACCGGTTCTTAAGATAATTCTTAATTTATCATTTTTTTCATCTTCCCTGATAAACCTTGCGACTTCAAGGCCGGCATCCTTGGTTTCCATAACAACATCCAGTAAAATACAGGCAACATCGGGATTGTCTTTAATCAATTTTTTTGCTTCTTTTCCGGAATAGGCGGAAAGAAATTGTAAAGTGGAGCCTTCGTAACAATAATCGGAGAGGACCAGTTTGGTCATTATGTGAATTTCTTTTTCATCATCAACAATTAAGAGTTTGAATTTATTAATAGCATTTTTTTCAAGTGCATTGGAATCGGATTCGTTTGCAAAAAGCACTTTATCATTATTTGAGTGTTTATTAACTATTTTCATATGATCTCCGAAAAGATGAAGATGGTTTTTATCGACTGGATGTCATAAGAATATTAAATAAAATCAAGATTGTCAATTAAGTAATCGCAACTAATTTTTAAAGTGTTTGAAGGTTTACTTGATCCATGATTTTTTTATCACAAAAATTAAATATTTCCCGTAAATTCAATACTCAGTTTTTGTTGAAGTTTTTCCGTCATTTTAAAAATTTCTTTTAACATGGTCTGATCCAGGGCTGAAAGATTGTGTGGATTGATATAATTGTCAGGGCTTTTTTCTTCATCCATAATGGTGGTGATCTGCCGTAAGAATCTTAACTGCATCATATAGTTATAGGCCTTGACAATATCAGTGTATTCTTTGTTGGTTAATGCATGCCGGGTGTAGAGTCTGAACAGTCTTGTCAAGGTATTGGTTTGTGAAATTTTATTTTTAAGGGCATAAACCCTTGTAAAATCAATGAGCGGCAGCATGGCCAGTTTTATATCTAATGATCCTTTGTGCTCGCCCTGAGTTTGCACCACAAGTCTGCCGAAACGGCCAATGGGTGGTTTAAAATAAAGGGTGTTTTCGGTGAGATTTCTTAAAAAACCGGACCAGCCTCCTATGGCATCCAAAAGGTATTTTTTTAATTCATCTGCCAGGGCCATGTCTCCCCAGGTTCCCCTGAAATCAAAAAAAATACTGGAATGCAGTAGATTTTCAGGGTTTGAAGTTCGAATCCAGCTATTGAAATAGCCCTTCCATTTGGATAAGGGTTTGCACCATTTTGAGTTTTTTGCCATGTTATTACCGTCACAGAA
>JAGLNZ010000275.1 GCA_023139225.1 Desulfobacula sp.
TGTTTTGCCTTTTCGGGGTGATCCGTGTCTTCATAGACAATGGCGTTATCCTGATCAGATATCAGGGTCTGTTCTTCACGGCCCTCTGATCCCATAGTCAGGAATACAAATTTGCAGGGAGGTGCGCCCATTTTATCAAGACTGAAGTTTATTATTTTATCAATTATTGCATCTGAAAACATGGAGATCAGGCGGGTGATGTATTCGGGATTGGCACCGTTTTTTATGGGGTCAAGAAGCATTATTTCAAGCTTTGAATGAATATTTTCAATTTCCTGAATGCTTTTGGCGGATTTAACGGTTTTTATCAGAAGATAGGTTGATTTTGCCTGGGCTGATATGAGATCTTTTTCACTGATGATACCGGTAATATCACCTGATTGGCCACAAACCGCCAAATGCCTTTTCTCATTTTCAACCATGGATAGAAATGCTTCAAACACCTGGCAGTCAGCTGAAATACAAATAAGGGGTGAAGACATGATACTTGAGACGTCTTGGGACAGATCCATGTTTTTTGCAAGGGCGTTCTCCTTTAAATCCGCATCAGTGACAATACCCTGAATGGTTTGTTTGTTTTTTTTTATCAGAATGGCACTGGCATTGTTCCGGGTCATTTTAATGGCTGCATTTTGAATGCTGGTCTCCATGGGACAGGTGATGATATTGGGTTTGAAAATGGTCCGGATGGGCCGATTGAAAAAGGGCAGGTTAAATTCTTTGTCTTTAATCGCTCTTGAAATGATTCCGGCAAACGATTTGCTCAGCATGCACTTGCCGAATTCATTGGTAAAATAATCTTGAAACTTTGGATTTGCCTTACACACGGTTAAAAAATAATCTGTTTTTAGGGTTAGAAAAACAGAATCTTCAAGAATCTTTAAAGATCTGATGGAAACCGCATCATTCAATAGAATTGAAATACCGCCAAAATTGTCTCCCTGATGCAATTCTCCGGTCAGTATTTTTGTATTGTTCAGCTCATAATAATATTGGGCATGACCCTTGGAGAGGGTATAGAGCTTTTCAACACCTGTGATTTCCTGTTCAAGGAGAATAGTGTTTTTCCGGACTTTTTCATAGGAGAACTCATTATACAGTTTTTCCTGCTCTTTTTTTGAAAGCAACGAAAATGGATAAATCTGTGAATCTTTTTTCAAATGAAATCAACCCTTTTTTAAATCATGATGTATTTGGTGCAAAGGTTTCTTGGGCAGGTAAGAACAGATCTTTTGAAATTTGGATATATTTCATTTTATTGAATCCAAATAGTTTTGCAAACAAAAATGTCGGGAATGCAGCTGCCCTTGTATTAAAATAGTTCACTTCGTCATTATAATGTTGCTTTGTTATAAACAGGTTGTTCTGGGCTGTATGGAATTGATTTTTCAAACTTGAAAATTGCTTGGAATAATTTTTATCAAGGGACTCTTCCAATTGGGTGAACAGGTCTTTTAATTGAAACGTCAGGTTTGACTGGGAATTTTCAAATTCTTTTATCAGGCCCTCTTCAAGGGGTGTTTTTTGAGAAATAACCA
>JAGLNZ010000276.1 GCA_023139225.1 Desulfobacula sp.
CTATACCCTTGAATTTATGCGCTCTGAGTATATCATTGCTCCCTGGTATAACGATTACTATACAAAAGAAATAGAAGCGGTCATGGTCTATGATGACTATACCATTGGGGTAAAAAGTACAAAAGCCGTACCGGATCTTCATTTGAAACTTGGGATTTCACCTACGCCGAAACATTATTTTGGAGTACTTAATGAGACTTTTGTCCAAACATACAATTGGAAGATTGTTCCCAACACCGGGGCCTATCAGATCACTAGTTTTAAAAAGGGAAAATTTATTAAATTTGCGAGAAAAAAAGACTGGTGGGCTAAAGATAAAAAATATTTAAAAAACCGGTTCAATGTCGATTATGTGGTGTTTGATGTGATCCGGGATTTTAATCTTCAATGGGAATATTTTAAAAAGGGGAAACTTGATGCTTTTAGCCTGACTACTCCAAAATACTGGCACAGGAAATCAAACATTTCTTTGTTTCAAAAAGGATTTATCAATAAAATATGGTTTTTTAATGACCACCAGAGATCAGCACAGGGGATGTGGCTTAACCAGGATAAACAAATATTTAAAGATCCGAGGTTGTGTTATGCATTTGCCCATGCAATGAACATTGAAAAAGTCATAAATAATGTGTTGCGTAAAGATTATTTCAGGCTGGCCCAGGCTTTTTTCGGATATGGGCAATATACTGATTACACGATAAAACCCAGAATTTATGATATTGCAAAAGTAGAAAGCTTAATGATGTCTGCCGGTTGGACAAGGGGAAGTGATGGTGTCTGGCAGAAAGACGGGACAAGATTTTCAGTTAAGGTCACTTATAGTTATGAGGATCATACCCCTAGACTTGTCGTGCTTAAAGAAGATGCATTAAAAGCAGGGATTGAGCTTTTGCTTGAACGCCTTGATTCCACTGCTATGTTTAAAAAGTTTTTGGAAAAAAAGCATGATGTTGCATGGATGGGATGGAGTACAAACATAAGACCCTCCTATTGGCAGGGGTGGCATTCCGATAATGCCCATAAACCCCAGACCAATAATATCACAAATACGGATGATCCCAAACTGGATGAATTGATTGATAAATACAGGGCAAGTCTTGCCAAAGAAGAAAGAATTGTGCTGTCATTAAAAATACAGAATACTATTCATAAAACCGGAGCCTTTGTGCCTACGTTTATGGTTCCCTATGTCAGGACAGGATACTGGAGATGGCTTGAGCTGCCTGATTTTCATGGAACCAGGCGGTCCGACAGCCTGTTTGATCCTTTCTCCGCCACAACAGGAGGCCTTTTCTGGGTTAATGGTAAAAAAAAGGAAGAGACCCTTAATGCCGTGAAAAAGGACAGGGCCTTTCATTCGGTTGTTATCGTGGATGAACAATTTAAGGTGGAGTAGGCCATTGTGGATGAAAAGATAATTTTAGATGTCCAGGGACTTATAGTTGATTTTCATACAGAGCTGGGGGTTGTCAGGGCTGTCGACCAGGTGGATTTTCAACTCAAAAAGGGGAAAATCCTTGGAATTGCCGGAGAATCCGGGTGCGGTAAAAGCGTTACGGCACTGAGTATTATGAGGCTCTTGCCAAAACCTGTTTCAAGGATTGTTCAAGGCCGAGCTTTATTTAACGGCCGGGATATTTTCAAGCTGCCTGTAAGTGACCTGCACCATATCAGGGGCAAAAAAATTTCCATGATTTTTCAAGAGCCCATGACAGCCCTGAATCCGGTCCATGGGATCGGCAAACAGATTATTGAAATTTATAAGCTTCATTTCCCTGAATTGTCTTTTAATGAGATGAATAAAGCCGCAGTCAAAATGTTGGAAAAAGTGGGTATACCTGATCCTGATAAAGTGATAAAAAAATATCCCCACCAGCTTTCAGGAGGTATGCGGCAGCGGGTAATCATCGCCATGTCACTGGCATGTGAACCTGATATCCTTATTGCCGATGAACCCACTACAGCTTTGGATGTAACCGTCCAGGCCCAGATCCTTGATTTAATTAAATCCCTTCAAAGAAAATCAGGGATGTCTGTTATTTTAATCACCCATGATTTAGGGGTTATTGCCCAAAATTGTGATGATGTAGTTGTCATGTATGCCGGAAGGATTGCTGAAAAAGCAGAAGTTAAGATACTTTTTCAGCATCCTGGACATCCCTATACAAAAGGATTGTTAACATCAATCCCTTCCCTTGCCAAAAAACCTAAAACAATTCTTCCGACAATAAGGGGGAATGTCCCGTCATTACTGGATATGCCGACAGGTTGCCGGTTTGCATCCCGCTGTCCGTTAGTTGAAGATATCTGCAAAAAAATAATCCCCCGGGAACAAAGGCTGGGGCCCAATCATACAGCAGCCTGCCACTTGGTGGATACAAAAAATTTTGGAAAAAGTGATTTTATTTAAAATAATCCTTGATTTTTTAATTCAAAGTCAATAATACTCAACAAAAGCCTTATGTAGAAAGGCTTAGCAGTTTCGTTCTAAAGGGAAGACCCATCTGTTAGAGTGGCAAGACCTGAAGTTTGAAACTAAAATTATTTACTTTAAGTAAGGAGAAAGTCACAATGGCAAATGGGATTGTAAAATGGTTCAATGATTCAAAGGGATATGGATTTATTGAGCAGGAAGATGGCCCGG
>JAGLNZ010000277.1 GCA_023139225.1 Desulfobacula sp.
TTTTGGGTGAAAGCGGTGCTGCCCAAGCATTTCATTTGATATGGATGCCAAATGAAATGTTTTCATTCGGGCCTGTTGGATTTTTCCTGGTGCTTCCGGCCTTATTTTATGCCCTGCTAAAAGGTCCACGCAGGCTCAAAGCAGTTGCCACAGCCTTTATCGCTTATTTTTACCTGGTATCTTTGATCATTGCATGGGCCCCGGGTAATGCAAAATTCTTTGAAATTTTTTATGTATGCGCAGGATTCAGTATTGCCTTTTTTTTCCCGCCCTGGCGTTTTACAAAAAGAAATAAAAAAATTGTTCAGGCCGGTGGATGCTTTCTGCTGTTTTATACACTTTTAGCAGCTACATAAATAACATCACGAAATTTAGAAAGACCGTGCGCTTTTCAGATTAATCTTTCCTTTTTCCCATCTCATGTTAATATGATCCTTTTTTAAATTTCAGCATCATAAGACAGGAGCATAAGAATCCATATGAAATATAATTTTGATGAAATAATTGACCGAACCAGTACATCTTCGATGAAGTGGGAAAAATATAAGGATAAGGACATCATCCCCATGTGGGTGGCAGACATGGATTTTAAAGTAGCACCCCCCATTTCGGACACCCTTCAGCAAAGCATTGAACATGGAATCTTTGGATATACGGTTATTCCTGACAAACTCAATGAAATCATTATTGCAAAATTAGATACCCTTTATGACTGGAAAATAAAAAAAGAATGGATCATGTGGGTTCCCGGAGTTGTCTGTGCATTGAACAATGCCTGTGCAACCTTTGGTGAATCACAAGATAAAATTGTTACCACAGCCCCCATATATCCACCCTTTTTAACCGCACCCCAAAACTGCGGAAAAAAACTTGTTACCGTACCCATGATCGACGTCAATCATCGGGCAACCCTTGATTTTGACACCCTTGAAAAAGAACTAAAGGAAAATACCGGGCTGTTTATGTTTTGCAGCCCTTACAATCCATGCGGCACTGTTTTTACCAAAGATGAAATCCACAGGATAGTTGAACTGTGTGCGGCCTATGATGTTGTCATCTGTTCAGACGAAATCCACAGCGATTTTGTTCTGGATGAAGACAAGCATCATATCCCGACCGCATCCGTGTCACAAACAGCAAAAGACCTGACCATCACTTTGATGGCACCTTCGAAAACTTATAATATCCCGGGACTTGGATGCTCTTTTGCTGTTATCCCGAATAAAGGTTTAAGAAAAAAATTCAAAACCAGCTTAAAAGGTCTGATTCCGGAGGTAAATCTTTTGGGTCTTTTTGCAGCAAAAGCCGCCTATAAAGAATGTGATGAATGGCTTTCCCAATTAATTCTCTACCTTAGAAAAAACCGGGACATTGTCCAGGATCGTGTCAATAAAATGCCGGGATGCAAACTTAACCCCATTGAATCCACCTATCTTGCCTGGGTTGATGTCAGGGATACAGGCCTTAAAGATCCCGTTGGATTCTTTGAGCAGGCGGGTGTCGGACTTTCCGACGGCATTTTTTTCGATCAAAAAGGATTTGTACGGTTGAATTTCGGATGCCCCAGATCCGTACTTGAAAAGGGCTTAAAAAGAATGGGGGCCGCTTTAAAAAAGCAATAATCACCTCAATACTCAGTGAAATCAACCTGTTCGTTTGCCGGTCAAAAAAAATTTGATAAAAATTTAATTTTTTTCTTGATTTGGAAAAAATTACCTGCTATGAAACCTGAACATACCATACCGTATGGTCTGAAAAATTAAGGTGAAAATGAAAAAACTGAATAAAGCAGCATGGTTTGAGCAGGGTTTTAATATTCTTAAAACCAGCGGTGCTGCCAGCCTCACCATTGAAAACCTCACAACAAAATTAAACAAAACCAAAGGATCTTTTTACCATCATTTTAAAAGCCGTAATGATTATTTTGAAAAGCTTTTAGAATTTTGGGAAAAAAAACAGACCTTTGATATTTTTGAAATCAGTAAGCAGAAAAAAACGTTTAAAGGCATTAATGCAACACTTTTAAAACTTTCAAAGGAAAACATGGACCCGGGGATTGAAGTTGCCATCCGGGCATGGGCATTAAGAGACCCCTTGGCAAGAACCTTTCAGGAAAGGATTGACAACCAGAGAATTGGATTCCTGCGCGGCATGTTTTCACTGATGACGGATGATCCTGAACAGGTAAAAATGATTTCTTTGATACGATATTGTTTATACATTGGCTCTCATCAGATTATTCCGGCCATTGATGAAAAAATATATAGAAAAAATTTAGATGCCTTAATGGAAATGTTTGAAACCTACATTGAAATGAATAAACCAAAAGAAATATAAAGCTGGAACATGAAATGAGAACTATCATAGAACCATTTTGATCATCTCATTGAAGTGATAAAGGAGGTCAAAAAAAATAATAATAAGGATTTTCAGGATATAAGATGACACATCAGACAAAGTTTTTTTGATATTTTACCTGTTATTTTAAAAAACTTTATTTGTTCAAAATATGGCGAATAAAATTCGGCGGCTTAATCCTGTATATACAAGATAAAAGTGCCATTTTCCTAATGTTTTGAACATGTGGTCAATGTTTTTTAGCCCTGTTCAGCTTTTTTTGCTTGACTATGAGAATCCTTGAATTTATAGTTGCAAAACTTACAATTGTAATTGTAGTTATGCTGTACTAATCAGTAATTTAATCTAGAGGGGAGTAACAAAAATGAAAGCTTTTTTTAAAACTTTAGCACTTGCATTGTTAACATTAATGGTATTTTCTGCACCTGGTTTTGCCGGTGACACCATCAAAATTGGTGTTGGCGGTGTTATTTCCGGTGACTTGGCGCCCTATGGAATTTCTTCCGTAAGAGGTGTGGAGATTGCCGTTGAAGACCTTAATGCTAAAGGCGGTATCCTGGGTAAAAAAGTTGAACTATTAATCGGTGATGATGTATGTAAACCTGAGATCGCAGTAAATATGGCGACCAAACTTGTATCCGACGGTGCACAGATGATTGTCGGTCATGTCTGTTCCGGTTGCACCATTGCTGCCAACAAAATTTACAAAGATGCGGGGCTTTTAATTATCTCTCCTGCATCCACTAATGATGATTTGACCCTTAAAGGCGAACATCCCAACTTCTTTAGAACCATTTCCTATGATGGCGCCCAGGCAGATCTGATGACCTCTTTTGCAAAAAACAACCTGAAGGCCAAAAAAATTGCCCTGATCCATGACAAAGGCGATTATGGTAAAGGCCAGATGGAACTTGCCAGAAAATACTTTGAAAAATTAGGCGGCGTTGAAATCGTTCTGTTTGAAGGTGTAACAACCGGTGCTGTTGACTTTACAGCTATTGTTCAGAAAATCAAAAGATCCAAAGCAGACCTTACCATGTGGGGCGGCTATCACTCAGATGCTTCCAAAATTGTTGGAATGCTTAAAAAGAAAAGAGTTAAAACCACCTTCTTCGGCGGTGACGGTATCATTGGTGACAACTTTGTAACCCTGGCTGGTAAATATTCTGACCAGGTTTATGCAACAGGCCCCAATGATACTTCCAGCAATCCGCTTTATCAAGAATTGACAGCCAAACATCAGAAAAAGTACGGCGAAGATCCCGGAACATTCTTTCACAATGGCTATGCATGTGTTCAGGCTCTTGCCAATGCTGCAGAAAAAGCAGGTTCCCTTGATTATGACAAAATGAGAGCTGCC
>JAGLNZ010000278.1 GCA_023139225.1 Desulfobacula sp.
ATGGTGATGGCCCAATCAGAGTTTTTATCATACAGGGGCCAGCGTTTTGCACGGTATTGGGTAGATGGCTTAACCTCTTCCCATTCATCATGAGATATTTTTCCGTCCTTGTTCAAATCAAATAGAGTCATAAATTCAATTCCACTTGCACCACCTGCAACATGGGGACCCCGTTTTCTGTCCTGCTTCACAGAACAGCTTCCGCTAAGGATTAATATCAATACCGAGACAATGGCTACATTAAAGTGTTTTATAATTAAAGTCCTGACCATAAAATTTTCTCCTATTTAAAAATGCCGGTAAAGGTAATATATTACTCTTCTAAATAAAGACTGTAAACCTGATGATTGTAGGAATGTCGATTTGCGTTATGGTCAAAGGCTGCTAAAGTAAAATCATATTTTTGACCCGGCTTAAAAATAACATCATAAACACTTGTTGTATTAAGTTTTCTCATGATTCGTAAGGTCCATCTATTATTTTCATAGGTTGAATAGCACCTGATATCAGCCCTGTCCCCTTTGACATTATAGACTACTGCCCCAGGGACCACATACCCTTCAGCAAATTTTTTATCGGTAGCTTTCGTATAGATAACGGCCTTGGATTGAAACAATGCGCCCAATTTAACCGCATCAATAGCTGCCGGCAGCATCATCGGGTGGGATATGCCTTTTATTCTATTGTTGGCATAACCTGGATCACCCGGATCACCATGGCGGGCCTCCTTGTCCATGGATATATTATTCGTTCCCAGCCAATATTTATCATCAACATATCCTAGGGGGTCCATTCTTACTGATTTCCAGTGCCATATATCAACAGGATTATTTTCGGCTGTCCAATGTTGCCCGCGACCGGTTTTCTGATTGTTATGACAATAAACTGCGCAACCGTATCGTTGAAATTCACGATTTTTATTTATCGGAAATACCAGGGCTATTTTATCCTCATTATATATCACTTCATCAGCTCCCCCCGGGTTCAATTGCACCCATCCTGATGCAGTCTTAATCCAGGGACGGTAGTCCCGATTATAGACGTTATCTTTCCATTGTATCTTCATAAAGATATATTCATTATTATACAAGGACCAGAGAGTCGCCTCTGTTACTCCAAAGTCATAACCAACGCCATTAACGAGCTTTACCTTTATCGGATCAGCCTTTTCCCAGGGAAGAGAATCTATATGGCGTGCGTTTAAAATCGTATTTTCAATTTTTAATGCGGTAAGCACGCTGGAATCTGAGTGGATACTGATAAACCGTGTAAAAATGCCCCATGAAATAATCAAGCCGATGAATAGCCAGACAACCTGGAACCATCGGGCTTGCCGTATAGGAGCAAAGGATTGAACAAGCAAAGGTAAATATCTAAATAAAGCCAGATAAATATGTATAAGGATTGAGACAGGGGCGATGATCATGCCGCTGACAGCATGTATAAACCTGCAAAGGTGATAGAGCCATGCAGGAATATTTGTATAGATGAGCCCCAGGCTGGTAATAACGCAGGCAACACCTGCTCCGAGCATCATGATTGTGGCTATACGTCTTAGATTGAACAGCCTTATTTTTTTTAACTTAAGTATGAAATATGTCAAAGCAATGATCGAGGCAGGTGCAAAGATAATCCCGATAATCTTATGCCAGTGTATCATCCGCATACCCGGGTAAAAGGACGGGTAGTGTTCAAATACCGCCCAGGCAGGCATACTGACTGAATGTATCCCATATCCGGTAAGGATAAGTAAAAGCATGCCGACACCCAGTAACCAGTGGGAAAGCCTGAAAAGATGTGCATAGGCTGTTTTTTTCGGTTGATATTGATTCATTATTTGCCTTTCAAGGCTATCCTTTTTATTGCCTTTGAAGACATATTCGCAAACTCCGGTACATTGATAGCATAGCCGGTTTTATTAAACCGCTTGAGTAAAACAGGAGGACTGTCGTTCCCCTGCTGGTCAACATGGGTCAAAAAGAGTTCGGTAAAAGGGGTGTTTTCCTTTGATACAAATGCCAGCCATTTACTGTTAGGAGACCAGGTATGCCAGGAATTGACCCGGCTTAGATTACAACTCATTTTTTTTGCTTTTCCTCCGGCAGCAGGCATGATAAACAGTTTGCTGTCTTGCTGTATTACCAGGCCGGTCTCACTTTGAGTGAATACGATCCATTTGCCGTCAGGTGAATACCTGGGATAATAATTGCTTTTGCCATTGTTGCTTGCACCCGGGAGAGGTTCGGCAAGCCCGCCTTTTCCATTATTGAAAGGAATGCGATAGATATTGAATTTAATCGGATATTGTTCATTAAGCCGGTCAATATCGGCATTCTCAACGGAAAATACTGTCTTGCCGCCAAGATCCCAGAATAAATTCATCTTTGCAGGGGCGCGTGAGAACAGAAGGTAATTTCCATCCGGACTCCAGGAAGGATCGGTCTGAATAAAATCGCCAAGATCCGCCCCTGGTAATAAGGCAATTTTTTTATTGTTATTTGAATATACAGCCAGGCTGCCTTGCAAAGGGAAAAAAAGCTGGGAAAAATACAGGTCAGAAATTTTAATCAAAAACAATATCTCATTTACCGTACTTGCAATGTGCCTTCCATCAGGTGATATACGTGAATACAATCCTGTGCTTTGAAGGCCGTCTGTCCTTTGAAAGTCGTTCCAGCTTATAAAGTCCTGATCTCTTAGTTCGATATTTTCGCGAACACTGGTAAAAAGATAAGCACCCTTATCCTTTTTATAATCCATGTCCATACCCATGATTGTACCGTCCTGTGAAAAACTATGGCAACTGATGCAATCAGGCTGTTTTGACATGATCAAAGAAGACTCTTCATAAGAGGAGATATCCCCAAGGACCCATTGCATTTGTTCAGGATGTTGGCTTGCATAATCAAAATTCGGATAAACTCGTCTGAACATAATCGACGCATCCACGGGGTCATTTGAAATCGATATATTGACGATACCCTTTGAAGCTACTTTATTGGAAGGGGCTGAAGTTACACCTAATATGGCTATTTGAGCAGGAGCTTGCTTGCAATTTTGTTTTATTAATTCCCAGGTCGTTCTGTCCGGAGTCCAGTTCGATCTTTTGCACATTATATAGAATGATTTTTTTTGGTGGAATGAAATGATTAACAACCATTTGTCAACAGTGGTATTTTTTTCCTCCCACTTAAAGTTCGGGGCAGCAATTTCAGGCGGAAAGATGCTTTCGTCGTATGGAGATCTGATCATAAGCTCTTGATAGAAGGCATCCATATGATAACCATCCAAAATTCGCTGAATATTTTCTTTTATTGTTCCATTGATCTTAGATTGTTTGATTTGATCACCAAGGATATATAAATTTTTTGATTGATCAGTGGACTTGTTTGTTTCCAGTGCAAAATATGATGAGAATATGATCAGGCATATTAGTAAGAGAAAAGAAATATAGAACAACCTTTTTTTTCGAGTCATAATTTTTTGTTTTCGCTTTGACTGTCGGTCACCCGTTTTATTTTGTTCGGATGTATGTGCTCGTGTATGGCCGGCATGGGCATGAACTTATGGGATAAACGTCCTTTGGACATGAGTCTTATTTTCATGGTTATTGTTAACATAAGTATTAGCCGAAAACAAGGGACCGTACCGTGTGAAGGGCTTGAGCAAAGCGAAAGACGGGCCGCAGGCAAGAGCGACCGGGAGGACCGGCTGCAGGGAGTGCAAAGCTATGAGCAGCAGAACAGATCAATGTTCAGCAGCTCATAGCTTAGATTGTAAATAAATGGTTGTTTATATGCCCAGATATGCCTTTTTAATATCTTCGTTGACCAGCAGGTTCTCGCCGGTATCTGTGATAGTAATCGCACCGGTTTCCATTACATATCCTCGGTTAGCTGCTTTTAGAGCAAGGTTTGCATTCTGCTCAACAATGAAAATTGTGGTTTTCTGATCCGCATTGATTTTTTTAATAATACTGAAAATCTGTTTGACAATGATGGGCGCAAGCCCAAGGGAGGGTTCATCAAGAAGCAGCACCTTTGGCCTTGACATCAAGGCTCTTGAAATGGCCAGCATCTGCTGTTCACCACCGCTTAGAGTGCCGCCAACCTGGTTTTTTCTGTCCTCAAGAATGGGAAAAAGGCTGTAAACATAGTCAAAGTCTTCTTTTATTTTATCCTTGTCATTCCGCAGGAAAGCGCCCATGTCAAGGTTCTCAGCCACAGTAAGTAATGGAAAAATCCTGCGGCCTTCCGGCACCTGGCAGATCCCCAGTTTTACGATATCATCAGGTCGCATATGGGTGATATCCTGCCCCTTGAATTCAATACTGCCCTGTTTGGCAGGAACAATACCACAGGTGGTCATCAGGGTTGTTGATTTCCCGGCGCCATTGGCCCCGATCAGGGAAATAATTTCTCCTTCACCAACCTCAAGGTCAATACCTTTGAGTGCATGAATATTACCATAATATGTGTGTACATTTTTTAATTTAAGCATCTTCAGAATCGTCTCCAAGATAGGCTTTGATTACGTCCGGATTAGACTTTACCTCTTCCGGTGTGCCCTCGGCAATTTTTCTGCCGTAATCTACGACATGAATGTTATCTGACAGGCTCATGACAAGTTTCATGTCATGTTCAATCAGTAAGATGGATAAATCTTCATTATCCCTCAGCCAGATGATTAAATCATCAAGCTCTTTTGTTTCCTGTGGGTTCATGCCGGCAGCGGGTTCATCCAAGAGCAGTAAAAATGGTTCTGTAGCAAGCGCTCTTGCAATTTCCAGCCGTCGCTGGGCACCATAGGGCAGGTTGACGGCCATTTCGTTAACATATTGGTCAAGACCGATTTTTTCAAGGATTTCATAAGAGTCGGCAACGGCTTTTTTTTCTTCATTTTTCTGCTTTAAGGGCCGGAGCATGGCACTGATGATTCCTGATTTTAACCTGCAATGCCTTCCGATCATGACATTCTCAAGAACGGTCATCCCTTCAAAAAGCCTGATATTCTGAAAGGTTCTTGCAAGGCCTCTTTCAGTCACATTATTGGTTTTCAGCCCCCTCAACTTCTGGGTCGGTTTGCCCGGAGGTGTGATTTCCACGCTGCCTTCACTTGGCTCATAAATACTGGTAATACAATTGAAAAATGTTGTTTTACCGGCACCATTCGGGCCGATAAGGGCAGCGATCTGTCCTTTCTCAACAGCAATATTTACGTTGTCCAGCGCTTTTAGACCTCCAAAGTTCATTGTGAGGTTTTGTACATTGAGTATAGGTTCCATAAATTTATTCTTTTATTTTTTCAAATTTATATATTTTACGGACGCTTCGAATAAGTCCTTCAGGTTTAAATACCATCACAATTACCTGGAGTGCACCAAATACAAGCATCCTGTATTCGGCAACGGCTCTTAAGTACTCCGGCAGCAGAATCAGTACAAGGGCACCGGCAATAACACCAATGGCAGATCCCATTCCACCTATCACAACAACACACAGGATGGTAATGGACTCCCAGATTGTAAAGGACATGGGGTTGATATAAGAGGTTTTCGCAGCAAAAACAACACCGCCCAGGGCAGCCCAGGTTGCACCAAGGGCAAAAGCAGTCAGCTTGGTCTTGAATTTGTCGATCCCCATTGCCTGGCAGGCAATTTCATCGTCCCGCAAGGCGATCCAGGCTCGTCCAATCCTTGAATTTTCAAGCCGGCTGACAAAGAATATGGTTAACAGCACCAAACCAATAACAATAAAATAAATGTAAATAACAGAATCATGCTGA
>JAGLNZ010000279.1 GCA_023139225.1 Desulfobacula sp.
ACGGGTCAGCAAGGCCCCATTGGTGGTAATGGAAATATCTTTGAGGCTTTCAATGGCACACAATTTTTCCAGAAATGAAAATATGTCTTTTCTTACAAAAGGCTCTCCTCCGGTAATCCTGACTTTTGTAATGCCAAGTTCACAACCAAGCCTGGTAATCCTCAGGATTTCTTCATACCTGGCAATTTTTTCATGGTCAATCACTGAGAACGGTGAAGAGGGAACACAGTAAAGACACCTGAAGTTACACCTGTCAGTAACTGAGATGCGAAGATAATTAATGGTTCGGTTGCCGGCAATCATTTTTTATTTTCTTTCATAGTAGGTCAACAAAGAGTCCACAAGGCCTTGAATGGTGTACTCCCGGGCTTCAATGTCAGGTTCAATATTAAGGGCTCTTGCCGTATCAGCCGTGATAGGCCCGATACAGGCTGTCACAATATTTTTTAAAAGTTTTTTGGCGTCTTTTGATTCAAGCAGGGACATGAAATTGGATACAGTGGAAGAGCTAGTGAAGGTTACGGCATCAATCTCATTTTTTTTAAGCAGGGAAATCAATTCTTCTTTTCTATCATCGTTAAGCCGGGTTTCATAGGCGGTGACCTCATCAACCCGGGCTCCCATGTTTGTCAATTCTTCAGGCAGGATGGTTCTGGCCGTCTTTGCCCTTGGAAGCAATACCTTTTTATCCTTTATTTCAACTGTTGAAAACGCATCAATTACACTTTCGGCTCTATAGGTTTCAGGCAGGATATCACTGATAATACCAAAATCTTTCAGCCGTTCTTTGGTCACAGGACCAATACATGCAAATTTAAGATGGCCCAATGCGCGTACGTCTCCGCCCATATCAAACAATGTGTCAAAAAAGAATTTAACACCATTGACACTGGTAAAGATGAGCCAGTCATAATTATTTATATTTTTAATGCATTGTTTTAACGGATTTAAGTCTTTGGGCGGGACAATCTGAATGGTCGGGATTTCAATACATTGGGCGCCAAGCCTTGTGAGCATTGAAACAAGGTCGCTTGCCTGGGCGCGGGCCCTTGTAATCACAATCCGTTTGCCAAATAAGGGTCTTTTGTCAAACCATGCAAGTTCGTCCCTTAAAGAAACGACATGACCGATAATAATAATGGCCGGAGATTTGAGTCTGGTCTCTTTAACCCGTTCAACTATTGTTTCAAGCGTCCCGGTTACCGTCTGCTGTCTTGGTGTAGTTCCCCATCTGACCAGGGCAACCGGAGTGTTGGAAGCCTTGCCATGTTCAACAAGATTTTTTACAATATTTTCAAGGTTTTTAACCCCCATTAAAAATACAAGTGTTGCATTGGATTCAGCATACACATCCCATTGCATGCCGGTATCTTTTTTTGTGGGATCTTCATGACCGGTAATAAAGGATACAAAAGAGGTATGGTCCCTGTGGGTTACCGGAATCCCAGCATAGGCAGGTGCTGCAATCGCCGAGGTAACACCCGGAACAACTTCATAGGGTACGTTATGGCTTAAAAGCATCTGGGCCTCTTCACCACCCCGGCCAAATACAAACGGGTCACCGCCTTTAAGGCGTGCTATATCCAGGCCAAGCTTAGCTTTATCCACCAGCAGCAGGTTGATTTTATCCTGGGAAAGGGTATGGTCACCGCCTTTTTTTCCCACATAAATGATCTGGGCATCTTTTTTGGCATAATCCAGTAAAAACGGCGATGCAAGATAATCATAAACCACAACATCTGCATTTTCGATACACTCTTTTGCCTTAATGGTTAAAAGGCCGGGATCACCCGGACCTGCACCAATCAGATATACCTTGCCAGTCTTATCCGTCATTTGAATTCAAACTCTCCAATATTTTTTTTCCGCCTTTTTCAAGGACCTGATCGGCTAGGGCCTGACCATGGCTATTAACTTGATCCATGGGAGAAATAATTTGTTCTTTTATTAATTTTTTACCGTCCACCGAGGCCACGACTGCAATCAATACCACTTTATTGTCTATGATTTTGCCGAAGCAGGCCACCGGGATATGGCAGGAGCCTTCTATCTGTTTTAAAAATGCCCGTTCGCCTGTCACACAGACCCGTGTGTCATGGTGGTCCAGTTTTTCCATAATGGGTGCGATCTCAACATCATTTTTTCTTGTTTCAACGCAAAGTGCGCCCTGTCCCACGGCAGGAATCATGATGGTTTCATCCAGGTATTGTGTGATCTTGCTTTCCTGTCCCAGTCGCCGAAGGCCAGCCGCTGCAAGCACAATGGCATCATATTCACCGGAGTTCAGTTTTTTGATCCGGGTGTCCAGATTACCCCGGATAGATTCAATTGTCACATCCGGTCTGATATGTTTGATCTGGGAGGCACGCCTGAGACTTGAAGTGCCTATTTTTGTACCTTTTTCATAATCGGATAACAGGCAATTGCCTTTTGAAATGAGAACGTCAAAGGGATTTTCCCTTTTTGGGACAGCACCAATGATAAGTCCTTCGGGAAGTTCGCCGGGCATGTCTTTCATGCTGTGGACGGCAAGATCAATATCATTATTTAAGAGCGCACTTTCAATTTCCTTGACAAACAATCCTTTGCCGCCCACCATGGCAAGTGGCCGATCCGTGATCCTGTCTCCGGTTGTCTTGATAATGTTCAGTTCAACATTAAAATCTGGAAAAAGACGCTCAATTTCCGATTTGATAAAATTGGCCTGCCACAATGCAAGCTTACTGCCCCTGGTCCCAATGCGTATATTTTTTTCCATGAAAGCCTATCCCATACTGCATGACGAGCAATTGGTGGATGAGCAGCTGCCGCATGCAGAAGAAGCAGATGATTTGACCTGTGTTTCACCGGAAGGTCCGGATGATTTTGAAACAAACCCGCAGACAGACAACAGCCGTGACAGATCCAGGCTGTCACATGACGGGCATTCGGGTGTTGAGCTGCCCATCACAAGCGTTTCAAAATTTTTGCCACAGGCATTACATTTATATTCATAGATTGGCATTTTATTTCCTCGTATCTTTCCTAAAATTTATTTGAACAAACCAATATAAGGATAAAATTAAGGATTTTCAAGTCTTCCGGATAATTAGATGTAAATTAAAAAAAAGATTTTACTCTGAAGTCATCTTGAACTATTTTTCTTTGTATATATTGCAAAAATATGGCACGCCTGACCTTTTCAGGAAACAGGTTAGATCGAAAATTTTTATTGAATTTCCTATCTCTCAGGTTCATAATATTGCTAGTATAATTTTTACAGGAGTAGGCTAATGTCGTGTGTAATGCTTAGAGGTTTTCAAATTATTTTAATTATATTTCTTTCAGTCTCTTTTTCTTTTGCTAATGATTTAAAAGAGATCAAAAAAAAAGCGGAAGCCGGTGATTTGGCAGCACAGATTGAACTTGCTAATATTTATTATACAGACCCTTTACGTATATATTATGCGGAAGCATTTAAATGGTATAACGCTGCTGCATTACAAGGGGATGACGATTCTTTATTTCAGATAGGGTTCATGGCCTTTCACGGAGAAGGGGTGGTGCAGGACATTCCTGGGGCATTATCGGTTTTTAATATGCTGGAGAAAAAGAATCATGCCAAGGCCATGACCATGTTGGGGCTCATGTACGAGAAAGGAACCGGCGTTGCCCAAAGCAATTCAAAGGCCCTTTCATACTACAAAAATGCCGCAGCATTAAATAATGCCGATGCCATGAGCAATCTGGGTATTTTGTATGCAAAAGGAGAGCTTGTGCAACAGGATCTCTCAGAAGCGTTTAGGTGGCGTAAAAAAGCGGCTGATCATGGACATGCGGCATCCTCTGCCAAGGTGGCCTGGATGTATTATGCTGGAGAGAGCGTTGAAAAAAATTTTAAGCAGGCCGCAGCATATAGTGTGAAAAGTGCACAGGCAGGAGATTCCGGTGGAATGCACATGGCCGGATATTTTTATCTCCACGGAGAAGGGGTAACACAAGATTTGGCGGAAGCATTTAAGTGGTATAAGCTGGCGGCTGAAAATAAAGTACTGGATGCTCAATACACTCTTGGGGTGATGTATGCCAATGGGGAAGGAACTGAAAAGAATTTATATCAGGCGGATATATGGCTTGGAATTGCCTCCTATTGTGGACATAAAGGTGCTGCCACATTGTTGGAACAAGTTCATGCTGAGGCAAAGAAAATAAATTTATTCTTAATGAAGGCACCAAAGATGATGCTGTTTTATTGTGCTTGCTGTGAATAGTAGAGAATTTATGAATAAAATTTACACTATTTTAATTTGTATCAACTTCAAAAGACGGGGCTCCTCCTTACAAGCCACCAACACTGCCCATACTAAATTTGATCCCATTGAAGATGAAATTCAGGAGGGTGGAGGATATTTTTTTCCTATTCTGACAGTGTGGGTTGGGCTGATGACAATGCGTGGATGT
>JAGLNZ010000028.1 GCA_023139225.1 Desulfobacula sp.
AATGAGATTGTATCGGGTATACCGCAGATGCCGCATAGCCGCTGGCGTAAAGTTGTAGCCATTATATCCCGATTACCTGAAATGAGAAAAAATCTTTTTTCTTTTGAAAAAAGATTGAAAAATTTAGAAAATAAAAACGAATAAACGGAGTAAAGATGATCCAGATTCATCCCACGGCAATTATTGATCCTTTAGCCCAAATTGATGACAATGTTGAAATAGGTCCTTATGTCATTGTCAAATCAGATGCCTGCATCGGTTCCGGTACCACTATTGGGCCCTATACTACTATTGAACAATATGTAAATATTGGACCTGATTGTCAGATTTTTCAATATGCATCTATTGGCGGTGCGCCCCAGGATCTTAAATTCCATGGTGAAAAAACATTTTTAAAAATTGGCCGGGGAACAATTATCCGGGAATTTGTAACACTCAACCGGGGAACTGAATTCGGCGGAGGTATTACCCAGGTTGGAGAAGAAAACTATTTGATGGCTTATACACATATTGCCCATGATTGTAAAACCGGAAAACAGGTTATTCTTGCAAACAATTCTACACTGGCGGGTCATATTGTAATTGGTGATAATGTTACGGTTGGAGGATTGGTGGCCATTCATCAATTCGTTCAAATTGGAGATTTTGCCTATATCGGCGGGAAATCAGCAGTAGTAAAGGACATTCCACCATATGTGATTGCAGCCGGTGATCGTGCAACTCTCCACGGTTTGAATAATGTGGGCTTAAAACGTCATAAATTCCCAAAATCAACCCTTCAACAGCTCAAAAAAGCCTATAGAATTGTTTTTAGAATCGGTTTAACCGTCAAGCAAGCCTCCGAGCGTGTAAAAGCTGAAGTTGAACAAAATCCTGAAGTTAAAAACTTTATGAGATTTATTGTCGAATCAAACAGAGGTGTTACCAGATAACCTGGAGGTCACACGTAAAACAAATGAGAATCGGACTTATAGCCGGCGGTGGACAATTCCCTGTCCTTTTTTCAACAAAGGCTGCAAAGAAAGGATATAAAGTTTTTGCTATAGGTTTTAACTCTGAAACTGATAAAATCCTTGAGGATTATGTTGAAGAGCTAAAATGGATTTACCTGGGACAGGTTTCCAAGCTGATTAAATATTTCAAGCAGCATAGGATTACTCAAGCCGTTATGCTGGGCACTATTAAAAAAACAAATATTTTCAAAGATATTCGCCCTGACTTTAAGGCGCTTTCCTTTATTGCAAAAACAGCCGGAACCCATGACGATTCAGTATTAACCTCTTTTGCAAATTTACTTTCCAAGGAAGGCATCAAAATTTTACCCTCTACATTTCTTCTTCCTGAATTGGTTAGCCCTAAAGGGTGCTGGACAAAAAGAAAGCCTGATAGGGCTGAAAAAAAAGATATTGCATCAGGATGGAAAATTGCAAAAGAAATCGGAAAACTCGATATTGGCCAATGTATTATAATCAGTAACGGAACGGTTCTTGCTGTTGAAGCCATTGATGGAACAGATGCAACCATTATAAGAGGCGGTTTATTATCTCATAATAATGGTGCAGTAGTGGTTAAGCTTTCCAAGCCCTCTCAGGATCTAAGATTTGATCTTCCTTCCACAGGCTGTAGAACCATTGAAACCATGCATAAAGCAGGTGCAAAGGTCCTTGCACTTGAGGCTGATAAATCCATTGCTTTTGACAGGCAGGAAATGATAACCCTTGCAGACAAACATAATATATCCATTATTGGGTTTACAGATGATGACATAACCTGAAGGCCACACGTAAAATGACTTTTCCGGGCAAATTAAAACACATCATGGTTCTTACCGGTGAACCATCCGGTGATTTTCATGCAGGGCATCTTGTAAGGCAGATCAAACAATTTAACAGCAGAATTTATTTTTCCGGCATTGGCGGAACCCATCTCGAAAATCAGGATGTAGATCTTTTCTATAACATTGCCAATCTTTCTGCAATGGGTATTACTGAAGTTCTCATGCAGTTTAGACAGATAAAAAAAGCCTTTGATTTATTTAAGGAAAAGCTTAGAAGTAATCAACCGGATCTAATTATACTCGTTGATTACCCGGGATTTAATTTAAAAGCCGCCCAGTTTGCCAAAGATTATTACAGCATTAAAATTTTATATTATATTACACCAAAGGTATGGGCATGGAAAAAATCAAGGCTTAAGAAGATAAAGGCATATGCAGACCATGCAGCATTGATACTGCCTTTTGAAGAAAAAATGTTTAAAAAGGCCGGCATTCCATCTACTTATGTGGGTAATCCTCTAATGGATGAGTATCCTGAAAATTTATCAAAACCTTTCCTTCGATCCGGGAAGTTTTTATCAAAAAATAAAGATTCATTGATTATAGGCCTTCTTCCAGGGTCCAGAAAAGCTGAAATAAAAAATCTGCTTGAAATAATGATCAAATCCGGTGATCTGATTCATCAAAATAATAAAAAAGTCACTTTTATAATTTCCCGGGCAGGTTCAATACAAAGACAAAGCATAGAAAAAATTGTAAACAAATTTGAAAAAAATTATTTGTTTCAAATCAATGATGGACCGGTTAAACAAATTTTTTTAAAATCAAATCTTGTTATTGCCGCTTCCGGAACTGTCACCCTTGAAGCTGCTCTTTGCTGTGTTCCCACCATCATTATCTACAAAATGTCTGGTGTGAGTTTTTCCATCGCAAAATTGCTTGTGAATGTAAAGTATGCAGGACTTGCAAATTTGATTGTTAACCAACAAGTGATGCCTGAACTTCTGCAAGATGATGCCACACCCTGTAAAATAAGCAAAAAAGCTTTATATATGCTTGATCATTTAGTTGAATTTGAAGACCGGTTACAAATGGTCAGAAAATTACTTGGAAAAAAAGGGGCATCAAAAAGGGCTGCCAATATTGCAATTAATATGGTTACAGGATAATATCGGCAATATTAAATTTGACAAACCAAGTTAAATATTATTAGAGTAATTTCATAAAAATTACAATTATGGTTATAGTTAATAAATTAAGGATTATTATTTGCTTTGATGACTTTTGAATTGACGCTACTTGTTATAGGCCTTTTTTTATCCGGCTTTTTTTCTTCTTCTGAAACAGCTCTTTTTTCAATCAGCAAAATCAAGGCGCTTCATATTGCCAAAGACGGTTCTAAAACAGGACTTTTGATTTTAAAGATGAAAGAGGATTCCCATACACTTTTAACCACTATTTTGATTGGAAATAACCTTGTAAATATTGGTGCTTCAGCCATTGCCACCTCCATTGCCATTTCATACTTTAAATCCAATGCTGTTGGTATTGCAACCGGCATTATGACGATGCTCATTCTTGTTTTTGGCGAAATTTTCCCAAAATCATTTGCCAATCACAATAATATTCTTGTTGCCAGGTTTGTAATTTATCCGCTTTACTGGCTTTCAAAATTATTTTTTCCGTTGATCTATACGTTGAGTTTTATACCCAAGCTTCATGGAACAATTGATACGCCTCATGAAACCGTGACGGAAGACGAGTTGATGACCATGGTGGAAGTGGTGGAAGAAGAAGGAGAAATTAAAGAAGAAGAAAAAGAATTTATTACCAATATCTTTGAATTTGATGACACCTCGTGCTCGGAAATCATGACCCCCAGGGCAGATATGTTTGCCATTGATGTATCACAGGACATTGATATTAAAAATGTTTTAAAAACCGGGTATTCCAGAATTCCTGTGATTGAAGACAGCATTGATAATATTATTGGAATTTTACATGTGAAAGATTTGTTTGCAAGTTTTCAAAAAGCCTGTGCATCTGAATCTGACACATCTCTGGATGTTAAACAGATCATGAAAAAACCATATTTTATTCCCGAATCCCAAAAACTTGATGCCCTGTTACAAAATTTTAAGCAGAAAAAAAACCATATTGCCGTTGTTGTGGATGAGCATGGGGGGGTGTCCGGCATTGTCACTCTTGAAGACGTTGTTGAAGAGATTGTTGGCGAAATAATAGATGAAACCGACAGAATGGTTCCTGATGTTGTAAAACTTAAGGGCAATAAATGGCTGATTACAGGAAAGATTGATATTGATGATTTAAATAAAGAGATTAAAATTGAAATACCAGAATCAAATACCTATGATACATTTTCTGGATTTTTCCTTGAACAGATTGGCCGAATTCCAAAGCCCGGAGAATCAATTACTATGAATCAATGGGTGGCGACGGTTAAAGATATGGATGGAAACAGGATACAAAGCTTTATCCTGAAAAAAGAATCCTCTTAGTTTTATTGAATTTGCCAAGAGCCTGGCATTTAGGTGTTTCTGAATCACTATCCATAAATTTGTGAATTTCAATTTCTTTTGAAAAAGTTACAACACATTGCAAATCAGATCCAATATGCTTGAATATGCCAAGAAGTGGTCAGAAATAAAAAAAGCTGAAAAAGTCTGTTAGGACTGGATCAGCTTATTTTATATGGTGGGCCGTCAGGGAGTCGAACCCGGGACCTACTGATTAAGAGTCAGTTGCTCTACCAGTTGAGCTAACGGCCCATAAAATTAACGCGGCAAATTTAACAGTCAATCTTAAAAATGTCAATAGGTTTTTAAATTTGGAGGCTTGTCAAAAAGCGGTTGACCCTTTAATTGCAGGTTTGATATACTCAAATGTTTATATATGATTATTTTCAATAATGAAGGAATACAATATGCTGACATCAAAATCAGAAAATCTTTTTAAAGAAGCCCAAAATTTAATTCCCGGAGGGGTGAATTCTCCGGTAAGGGCCTGTGGTTCAGTGGGAGGACAGCCGATATTCATCGAAAAGGGAGATAAATCCAAGATTTATGATGCTGATGGAAACGAATATATTGATTATATACTTTCCTGGGGGCCTTTAATTTTAGGACACAGACCTGCCTGTGTTATCGAAGCCTTAAAAAAGGTTCTTAAAACAGGTACAAGTTTTGGTGCGCCAACCGAACTTGAAACAGATCTTGCCCGTCTTGTTATTGATAGGGTGCCTTCGATAGAAATGATCAGGATGGTAAATTCCGGTACTGAAGCGACTATGAGCGCGATTCGTCTTGCCCGCGGATATACGGGCAGGGATATCATTATAAAGTTTGACGGTTGTTATCACGGCCATGCTGATACGCTTCTTGTTGCAGCAGGATCAGGGGTTGCAACCTTGGGTATCCCAGGAAGCCCGGGCGTGCCTGAGTCGGTTATTTCAAGTACCTTATCCCTGAAATACAATGATATTGAAGGGTTTGTAAAAATTATGGAAGAAAAGGGTGATAAGGTTGCCGGTGTCATTCTTGAACCTGTTGCCGGTAACATGGGCATGGTGCCTCCGGTGGACGGCTTTCTTGAAACATTGCGGGAATATACTTTAAAATTTGGATCAGTCCTGATTTTTGATGAAGTCATGACAGGATTCAGGGTTGCAAAAGGATCTGCCCAGGGCTTGTTTGGCATAACACCGGATCTTTCCTGTTTTGGGAAGGTGATTGGCGGCGGCCTGCCGGTTGGTGCCTATGGCGGTCGAAAAGAAATTATGGATCATATCGCTCCTGTCGGAAGTGTGTATCAGGCAGGAACCCTTTCAGGCAATCCATTGGCAATGGCAGCAGGCATTGCTACTCTGAAAGAGCTTCAGGATAATAATGTCTATGAAACACTTGATAAAAAAACCGAAAAGCTAATGAATGGATTCCAGGCTGCTGCAGACAATGCCGGGATCAGTTTGAAAACAGGTCATGTGGGATCTATGGCAGGATTCTTTTTTAATGGCGAAGATGTCCATAATTTTGATGATGCGAAAAATTGTGATTTGGAAAGGTTTGCTAAATTTTACAGGATCATGCTTGAAAATGGTGTATATCTTGCACCATCACAATTTGAAGCCTGCTTTGTTTCTTTGGCACATTCAGATGATGATATTGAACAGACGATTACAATTGCACAAAAAGCAATGGCGGCTCTTTAAAATCAAATGATAAAAAAGATACATTTAATTGCTGCATGCGGGACCGGGATGGGAACTCTTGCCTGTATTCTCAAGGAGATGGGGTATATAGTATCCGGTTCTGACCAGAACGTTTATCCTCCCATGAGTGATTTTTTAAATGAAAAAGGGGTCAGGCTTTTTGCCGGATATGATTCTGCCAATTTAAATCTTGGTTTAGATCATGGGCCTGATCTTGTAATTATTGGAAATGCGGTAACAAAAATGAATGTTGAAGCCCGGGCAGTGTTGCAAAAAGGTATTCCATATTTATCACTGCCCCAGGCAGTGAACAAATTTAT
>JAGLNZ010000280.1 GCA_023139225.1 Desulfobacula sp.
G
Source organism: Desulfobacula sp. (assembly GCA_023139225.1). Lineage (GTDB taxonomy): Bacteria > Desulfobacterota > Desulfobacteria > Desulfobacterales > Desulfobacteraceae > Desulfobacula. The sequence continues at coordinate 2 of JAGLNZ010000280.1, forward strand.
CTTTGGGGGGATAATTCTGGTAAAACGCCTTCATATTCTCATGCAGGGGAGAAAAATCATTTAAACAGACGCTTGTCCATGTCAATTCTTCTCTGGTGGGAAGCTCTCCTGTGATCAAAAGGGAGGCGGTTTCTACAAAAGTTGAGTGTTCGGCCAGTTGCTCAATGGAAATACCCCGGTGTCTTAAAATACCTTTTTCCCCATCCATATAGGTAATGGCACTTTTACAGGTTCCGGTATTTCCAAATCCCGGATCAAATGTAATGTATCCGGTCTCCTGCCGCAGGCTTCTGATATCAATTGCCTTCTCTCCCTGGGAACCTTCAATAATGGGAAGTGTCAGTTCTTTTCCATCAATCACAAGTTTGGCAACTTCTCTCAAAAATACCTCCTTTGCCTTACGCGGCTTTATTATATCGACTTTTTAAATGGGGGAGAACAAAAGGTTGATAAATGAATCCGGTGTTGTTATCTTGTCTCGCCTGCAACGGTATAGGTTTTACAGGATCCTGTGGAACATTCTCTTTCCTGGGTCTGAACCCCCTTGGCCCCATTACTGAATTGGCCGGAAGATGAACCTCCAATAGCAAAATTGGTTTTGGAAACAACTCTTTCAAATTCCTTTGATTCACATTTGGGACAACTGATAGTATCATCCTTTGACCCCATTACAATGACTTCAAAAAATTCTTCACATTTTGAACATTTAAATTCATATATTGGCATAACAGCTCCTTGCTGAAAATTTTCGATAATTTCTTAATTTAACCATATATGATGATTTGTCAAGATAATGCCTGGCCAAGAAGTTCCCTGGCATGGGTCAGGGTTGCATCTGTAATATCAGCTCCGCCGATCATCCTGGCGATTTCTTCAATTCTATCATTGTCATGGGACAATGGGACAATACTTGTAAAAGTCCGCCCATTGATCACGTCCTTGGATATCCTGAACTGGTTTGCGGCATATTTTGCAATCTGGGCCAGATGCGTAATACATACCACCTGATGCTTTTGAGATAATTGTTTTAATTTAAGACCTACTTTTTCAGATGTCGCGCCCCCGATACCAGCATCCACTTCGTCAAAAATCAATGTTTCCAAAGACTTAGTTTTTGATAGAACCGCTTTTAATGCCAGAACAATTCTTGACAGCTCACCGCCTGAAACAATTTTAACAAGCGGTTTTAACGCTTCACCCGGATTTGGACTGAGAAGAAAGCTGACGTTATCCATACCGTCAGGCCCTATTTTCTCATGGGCGGCAGTTGTGATATCTTCTGAATCATTTGTGATCTGGCTTGCAAAGGCAACCTCAAACTTTGCTTTGCCCATTTCAAGGGCATCCAATTCATTTTTTGCAAGTTTAGATAATTTTTTGGCTGCTGTTTTTCTTAAGCTTGATAACTTTTTTGCCTTTTGATCAATCTCTTTTAAAAAAACTTGAATATCATTTTCAAAAGTTTTGATCTTTTTTTCAACCTGAGTGGTTTGGGAAAGCTTAAGCTGCATGGCTTCATACTCATCAAACAAGGCATCAAGGCTTGGGCCGTATTTTCTTTTCAGCTTTGAAATCAGGTCCAGTCTTTGATCCGTCATCTCAAGGGAGGCAGGATCAAGATCAATGTTAGAAGAAAAATGTCTTAATTCACCGGTAATATCCTGCAGATCAAATATGGTGCCTGAAAGCTGGTGTGCAATTTTTTCAAAGGATCCATCCGCAACACTTATTTTTTCCATATCATCTCTTAAAAAAGACAATCTCTCCAGGACAGACCCTTCCCTGTCATGGATTTCATGGATGGAACGATTAAGTGCTTCAAATATTTTTGATGCATTTAAAAGTGTCCCGCGTTTTTTTTCAAGATCTTCATCTTCATTGGAAAGAATGGCGGCATCACTGATTTCATTTATCTGAAATTCCAAAAAATCCTGTTCTTTTCTTTTTGTATCCAGGCTCAGGCTCAGTTCTCTTATTTTTCTTTTTAAAGGAATAATGGTCTGGTACAGGTTTCTGACTTCATTTTTAAGGCCTGTTGTCCCTGCGAACTCATCCAGGATATCCAGATGATTTTCTTCTTTTAAAAGTCCCTGGTGGGCGTGCTGACTTGAGATACCGGCAAGGTCCCGGGTGACCTGTTTTAAAAAATCCAGGGTTGACTGCCTTGAATTGATAAATACGCGGCTTTTGCCTGATAAAGCAATAACCCTGCGGATAATCAAACCGTCAGAACCGTCCATGCCCTGCTCTTCTAAACTCATTGCAGCACTTGAATGCGCATCAATATCAAAAAAAGCTTCCAGTTCCGCATTCTTGCAACCTGCCCTTACAAGATCAGCCGAAGCTCTGGCGCCGAGCAACAGGTTAACCGCCTCAATAATAATTGACTTTCCCGCACCGGTTTCTCCGGTCAATACGGAAAATCCATCTTTAAATGAAATTCGTATATCATCAATGATCGCAAAGTTTTTTATGGCAAGCTCGCTTAGCATAACGCCTCCTTGCAGATAAAAAAACCGAATACATCCAGGTAACAATTATGGCAGCTATCAGTCTTGGAATCCATAACCAGAATATCGGCAGTCCCAACGGCAGGAACAGGGCGGGATCTTCAATCATAGAATGATTGACGCCAATGGAAAGATGAAGTTTGGTTAAATCCTCTTTTTCATACTCATTGGATTGAGTCTCTTCAACAATGACCGCTGCCCCATAGGCCAGCCCGAAAATGGACGCTGTCAGCCAGAGCATCCCGGTGGACCGATTTAATCCCATGACAGACAAAACAGGAGATGCTATTTTAGTAATGATGGTAATAATATTAAACACTTTAGCCAGTTCCAGAATCACCATCAAAGGCATGATAATACAAAAAATCTGGACGATCAGCTTAAAGGTTCCCCATCCCCAATGTTTGAGCATGACCGTAAACGGCTTTGTTTCCTGCACAAAGGTTCCTGCGCCGATCGCTCCCCCTGTTTCAGGAGTTATGCCCATTATTTTTGCGCAGATAAAAGTCACAACCAGGGCCATAAATAATCTGAAAAATGCTGCAAAAACTGAATTGAGCCCGGAATTGCCCTGTACAATACTTTCCTGGATCAGGTTATGGGATATCAGGTTGAATATGGCAATCAGGATCATATGCTCCATGGAAAAAGGCATGGCCCAGAGGGCGGCCACGGTTCCATATATCCCTGTAAAAATCCCGATAATTAAAACAAGGGCTGCAGATGCCGGCAGGGACAGCCAGGTCATGACCGGTGTCAGTAAAAAATCAAGCTTGTAAATGATGCCAAAGTGAACCAGCAGGGTGGTGGCAAAAGATATGGGAATAATAATTTTCAGCAGCCAGATAAGCCCCTTCCACCCTTTTATCAGGCCCTGTCTTGTCCCGGATTTTATTCTTGGAAAGATATCTTCAGTCTTGTTTGTCATTTGACGGGGCTTTTTTGTCTACATTTTTTTTAACGGTTTCATTGACAGTGGCATAAATATTTTTAAACGATTCATGAAGATTGGACGGCGATAGTCTTCCCATTTCAATGAATTTGACGATAATCTCTTTTGTTGCTCTTAATATCTGTTCATCAATTGATTTCATAAAGACCTGAATATCAAAACTGTTTATCAAGGTCAAGAATTTGGAATTATTTAAGTGTTGCCATGAAAAATATAATGGTTATAATACGATTCAATTTTAATTGTTTGAAAGGTTTATTAAAGTTCATGGAAAATTCCCCAGACAAATCGGGTAAATCGGGCACATCAGATAAGGACAAAATGACAGACCATATATCCTGCAATGGGAAACAAATCATTCTAATCGGTACTGCCCATGTTTCAAGACAGAGTGCCAAGCTTGTGGAAGATATCATCCATGAACAAACCCCGGACACTGTCTGTGTTGAACTTTGCAAAACAAGACTTGCGTCGCTCAAAGATGCGGACAGATGGCGCAACATGGATATTGTTAAAGTTATCAAAGATAAAAAGGCATTGCTTTTGTTCATGAACCTTCTTTTGGCTTCTTTCCAGAAAAAAATGGCTGACAAATTTGATATCAAGCCCGGACAGGAAATGATCAATGCCATTGATGCAGCAGAAAAAATCAATGCCTTGATCGTTCCGTCGGATCGTGAAATCCAGATTACCCTTACAAGGGTCTGGAGAGGAATGGGGCTGTGGGAAAAATTAAAGCTTATGTTCTCCCTTATATTCTCTTTTGGGGCCTCCGATGATATCACCGAAGAAGATATTGAAAAGATGAAACAGGAAGATATCCTGCAAACCCTTTTGGCAGATGTCAAAAAAACACACCCCATTATTGAAAAAACCCTGATCAATGAACGGGATCAGTTCCTGGCAGAAAAAATCAGGTCGGCACCGGGTGAAAAAATCGTGGCTGTCGTGGGCGCTGCCCATGCTCCCGGAATCAAAAAATATCTTGCGGGCAATGAAGTAATAGACCTTAATGAACTAAATAATATTCCACCGGCAGGCAAGGTCGGAAAAATTCTAAAATGGGCTATTCCGGCTGCTATTTTTTTGCTGTTTGCAGCAGGTTTTATGATGGAAGGCAAAAATGCAGGAACAGATATGATCTGGATCTGGATTGCTGCCAATGGTATTTTTGCAGGGCTTGGCGCCATTCTTGCCCTTGCGCATCCCCTTACCATTGTCTCATCGATTATTGCAGCCCCCTTAACCTCTTTAAACCCCATGATTGCTGCCGGCTGGGTATCCGGGCTGGTGGAAGCCTTTTCCAGAAAACCAAAGGTTAAAGATCTTGAAGCAATCCCAAAAGACATCGTATCCATAAAAGGATTCTGGCGCAATAATGTGACGCGGATTCTTTTAGTAGTTATTTTCACCAACCTTGGGTCAACCATAGGAACCATGACAGCTGTGCCATTGATGCTTAAACTGATCAACTGATCCTTGCCGTTCTTTCATCGGTATTTGCCTGTTGCATTTTGTTTTTCTTTACTATAAAATTGAGTTTATTATAGGTAAATATTCTTAACAATTTTAGTGATTCAGTTTTTTTGAAAACCGTTTTTTTATTTTCTTTTTTTGTCTAAATATAGTGATTATCAGAATTATTATCAAAGGCCAAAAAGATAAAATCTTTGCAGATTTAAAAAAAATTATGGGCCCAAAACAAATCATTATAAAAGTGTTGACCTGATGCCAAGTGCCGCCGACATATTAAAGCGACTGGATGAAATGAAAACATTACCCAATGTTGCCATCCGTTTAACCCGAATGATTTCTGACGACACAAAAAGTCTGAAGGAATTTGAGGAAGTCATCCGCCTGGACCCGACCCTTGTCCTAAGGCTCTTAAAAACCGTGAACAGCCCTTTTTATGCACTGGCATCAAAAGTTGAAAGTATTGCCGAAGCAGTCGCCTTTGTCGGCATGGAAAATTTACGCAACATGATTGTCATGGATATCCTGAAAAATATCATAAAAAACAGTACGACCTGTGCTGATTTCTCAAGAAACGGCCTTTGGCTCCATTCTGCTGCTGTGGGTATCTGCTCCCAACTGATCAGTGAAAGGGTATTTGAAAAAAAAGGGGAAAATGCCTTTTTGTGCGGATTGATTCACGATATCGGACTCATTCTTGAAGATCAGATTGTGCCGGACCTGTTTATAAAGACATGCGATCTATATGCCCTTGGAAAAAAACAGATTGATGATTGCGAAAGAAAAACGATTGGAACGGATCATGCAAAAATCGGATTTCTGCTTGCAAAGGACTGGAAGCTCCCAATTGAAGTTCAAAAGGGTATTAAGGATCACCATAAAGCCATAGACAAGGTTGACCCAAAAAGCCTTACCGGGATTATCAAAATATCGGAATACCTGGTATATCGATTGAATTACAGCCCCTTGCCTGATATGAAAACCATTCTGCCCGAATCATTGGTGAAACATATGCACGCTTTGATTCAAGAGTATAAAACCATTGCCATGGATTTGCCCGATGAATTAAAAAAAGCAGATGATATTTTTTCTCTGGATCAGGGATAAGACATGAATATAATTGATGATATTTTTGACGATTTAAACATTAAAAAAAATGATCAAAAAAAATTCTGCCAATTTATTGAAACCAGATTACCACAATACCCTTATTGTTTAATTCCTGACAATGGAGACAGGATTGTCTCCCCCCACTCCTTGGAAATTGAAAAAACATATAACCAGGCCCTTTATGAAACATTAAAATCCCAAACCGGTCCGTTTATCGTAAAACAGGGCGGCTCCGATACTGTGATCGCTCACTATATAAAAAAACTTGAAGCAATCCTTTTGATCGGTTTACCCAGATTCAACGCAGCAGGTATAAAATTTGTACAACATATGATACGGCTTCTTGTTGATGCATTTTTCAACGAACAGACCCTGAGAGAAGAGAATGAACTTTCCCGCACCAGGAAAGAACAGATGAACAGAAAACTTCGCCTGCTTGAAAAAAAGAACATGGAAATACTGACCCAAAGCTTTGAGCAACATAAAAAAAATGCAAAAAAGCTGGAGTCGGAAATCAAAAAACAAACCAGGGATCTGGTAAAATCAAGGAAAAATGCTGAAAATGCTAATCAAGCCAAGTCAGCATTTTTGGCCAATATGTCCCATGAAATTCGAACACCCATGAACGGCATTCTAGGAATGCTGCAAATCCTTTCAGAAACAAGGCTGTCGCAAGAGCAGCAGAGTTATGTGGAGTCTACCAGTCAGAGTGCCAACGCTTTATTGACACTGATTAATGATATCCTGGATTTCTCAAAAATTGAAGCTGGTAAGCTTGCCATAGAGGTTATTGACTTTAATATAAAAAACATGATGGATGCTGTTATTAATACACTTGCTTCAAAAGCCTTTGAAAAAAGGCTTGAACTGTTTTATCTCATTGAAAAAAATGTTCCGGACAATCTATCAGGAGATCCTGCACGTATCCGCCAGATCCTTATCAACCTCATTGGCAATGCTATCAAGTTTACAAATCAGGGAAAAATTTTTGTAAAAATTAAATTGAATAAAGAACTCAATAAAAATTATATACTCTTATTTGAAGTACAAGATACCGGGATTGGTATTCCCCATGAAACAACAGACAAATTGTTCCATCTATTCACCCAGGCCGATACTTCCACCACAAGAAAGTTTGGCGGCACAGGCCTTGGTCTTGCGATATCAAAACAACTTGCACAATTGATGGGTGGTGAAATTGGCGTTACCAGCGAATTAGACAAAGGATCTATTTTCTGGTTTACCGTAAAACTTAAACAACAAGATTTCAAGCCTTCTGATAATGAAGTAATCAGCACTAAACCGAACAAAAAAAAGTATTTGAAAATATCTTCGGGTTTAAAAATTCTGCTGGCTGAAGATAATATCGTCAATCAAAAAGTGGTATACATTATGCTTGAAAAATTAGGACACTCCATTACCATTGCCGGCGATGGTCGTCAGACACTGAAATTTTACGAACAAAAACCGTTTGATCTTATTTTAATGGATATCCAGATGCCGGTGATGGACGGAGAAGAAGCCACGCGAAAAATCAGATCTCTTGAGAAAAAAAGCAAGACACATATTCCAATTATCGCCTTGACTGCCAATGCCATGAAAGGGGATAAGGAACGGTATCTGAAATCCGGGATGGACAGCTATGTGGCAAAACCCATACAAAAAAAAGCGCTTTTAAAAGCCATTTATTCTGTATTATCTTAATTTTTGTTTTTTATGTGATTCATCTGAGTTGTTTGACATATTGACTAAGATTTTTATAGGCTGCTGTTAAAATAGTAAATCCATCATCCATGCTGTTTGAGTCCTGGTCTCTTCCGGCCTTTTCAAGATTAAATGCCGCCTCAGACAAATCCATTGCCGTAAGGTTGGCAGCCCCGCCCTTGATTGCATGCCCCTGTTTTTCTATTGTTTCAAAATCATTGACGGCAATGGCGGTCCGGATCAACTTCAATTGTTCACTCACATGGTCTAAAAATTCACTGAGGATTTCATTTAAAAAATCTTCATCATCAAATTCTTTAAGGGCCCTTACCATATCAATGGGCAGATGAGAGGTTTTCCCGCTATTTTGAAATTCCATCATTTTATCTGCATTAGTTTCTTGTTGAGCCACTGAACTGACCGGTCCCTGATTTGAAGGCAACCACTTTTCAACCATTGAAATCAAATCTTTTCTTTTTAAAGGCTTTGCCAGATAATCATCCATATCAGCCTTAAGACATTTATCCCTGTAGCCTTTCATGGCATGGGCCGTCATTGCAATAACCGGAGTTCGTAAGACTTTTTCCATGTCTTTTGAAACATGTTGCTCTATCTGCCTGATTTTTTGAGTGGCTTCATAGCCATCCATCACCGGCATTTGAATATCCATAAGGATAAGATCAAACTGCTTTTTCTTGAATATATCCACCGCCCGGGCACCGTTCTCAGCCAAAACAACTTTAAACCCCGCATAGTTCAAATGTTTCAGGGCAATCTTCTGGTTGGTGGGATAATCTTCTACAACAAGAATTTGAAAATCTCTTTTTTGTGATTCTTGAATGGAATGCTTTGTAACCAACTGTTTTTCATTGCCTGATCTTTCCTCGATGATGCCCAGAACCGATGCAATAGTGACTTGAAGATCTTTTTTTCTTATGGGCTTGGGCAGGTATCCTTCAATACCGATTTCCCTGCATTTTTTACCATCGCCGACCGACCCCATTGATGTCAGCAAAATAATCGGAATCGCATCATATGCTTTTATTTTTCTGATATGTTCAGCAAATTCAAATCCATTAGTTTTCGGCAAATAAAAATTGGTCAGAACTAAATCAATTTTCTTACCTGGCCCACAAGTTTCAAGTATATTAAAAGCATCTTCATGGCTTTGGGCCACAATGGTTTCACAGCCGAATGCATCCAGATACCTGGAAATAATATATTGATGGGTCTCATTGGCATCAACGACAAGGACTGACAGTCCGGTCAAATCAATAATTGCGGCTTTTCTTTCATGAATCTTTGCTTCCTGCTTCTTAAAATCAATGGTAAACCAGAATTTAGAACCCTTGCCTTCTTTGCTTTCCAGACCGATTTGTCCCCCCATAATCTCAACCAGTTGTTTTGATATGGTAGTTCCAAGCCCTGTACCACCGTATTTTCTTGTTGTCGATCCGTCTGCCTGGGAAAAACTGTCAAAAATACTGCCTTGCTTTTCAATAGGAATACCAATACCGGTATCTTTGACTTCAAACCTGATCGTGACCCGTTCTGCTGTTTCCTTTATCTTTGTTCCATTAATAAATATTTCACCCTTATTTGTAAATTTGAACGCATTTCCCACAAGATTCATGAAGATCTGGCGAAGCCTGCCCGGATCACCCTTTAAACGGGTCGGGATATCCGTATCCAGGAAAGAAAAAAACACAAGACCCTTTTTATTCGCTCTGATGCTCAATGCGCCTGAAAGATCCTCAAACATTTTTCTAAGATCAAAGGCGATCTCTTCCAGTTCCATTTTCCCGGCCTCAATTTTTGAAAAATCAAGAACTGCATTGATAATTCCCAAAAGAGAATCCACTTCTGAACTAATGGTCTGAACAAATGTTGTCTGGTTCTGGTCAAGATGACTGTCCATCAATATTTCAGCCATGCCGATAACCCCATTTATCGGTGTTCGGATTTCATGGCTCATGTTGGCAAGAAACTCAGATTTGGCTTTGCTGGCTGCTTGTGCCGCCATGGCCATTTTATTTGCGCGCAGGGTTTCATTCATCAGATCCTGTTGGGATTTGATTCTTTTTGTAATATCCGTAATAAAAGCAAATAATCCTTTAAAATTACCATCTTCATCAAAGATAGACGTTGCATCAACCTTTGAATACAATAATTGTTTATTCTTTTTTACAAATGTAATTTCATAGCTCCAATCAGATGTTTGAGCGCTGTTTTCAAATATTTTTCCATATTCTTTTTTTGATTGATCCTCAAAAAAGGCAAAGGGTGTTTTCCCCATAATTTCATGTTCTTCATACCCGATCATATCGCACAAAGCATGATTTACCTCAATTGTCCGGTTATTTTTGTCAACCTGCCAATATCCGGCCGACGTGGTTTCAATCAACTTCCTGTATTTTTCTTCCCGTTCATGGAGATCGTCAAGGGCTTGTCGTCTTTCAATGGCAAGGGCAACCTGATTTGAAACGGAAACCAGTAGCTCCAGATCTTTATTACTGAAATGATCCTGTCCTGTATAGCTTTGGATGGCCATGATACCTATGGTCTTATCCTGACTGACCAATGGGACTCCCAGCCAGTTTTCAGGAACATGGCCGAGTATCCTCTTATCCTTTGACCTGTCAATAAGATCCTGTTTCCTCAATAATAATGACTTCCTATTGAGTACAACCTCACTGGTCAATGATGGTATTTTTGAAATATCTCGTATTTCCGTAATCGTCCCATCATACTGATCAACATTATACGGCACTTTAATCATATCTTTTTCTTTATCATAAATACCGATATAAAAATTGGGCATTTCTATAATATCATTCAGATAGTTATGAATTACCGGATACAGCTCATCAAGGCTTTGAGTGGTATTGACCGCAATTGAAATATTAAAAATTGAGGCATTTATTTTTTTTACATAATTTTTTTGAATGGTCTCTTCTTCAAGCTCCCGGGTTCGCATGACAATCATTTTCTCCAAACTGTCACGATGCTTTACCAACTCGTCTTCCAGGGCTTTTCTTTCAGTTCTGTCCCTGACGACACCCCTGAACCCTGTAACCTTCCCGTCACTATCATATATTAAGGAAACCGATGTTTCGCCGTATAGGGTTTCACCGTCCTTATTAATCAGTCCATATCCCAAATCGCGTTCAGGCCGTCCGGTATCATACACTCTGCTGAATGTCTGAAATACTTTTTTGGCAGTGTTCTTATCAACGAGCTGCTTGTAATTCATTGAACAAAACTCCGACCTTGAATATCCTCCCAACAATCTTAAAAGCGTTTCATTAAAAAAAAGAAAATTGCCTTCCAGGTCCACCTCATAATAGCCGTCATCAATATTTTCAAGAATATTACGGTACTTTTCCTCACTCTGCCTTAGTTTTATTTCTGCTTTATCTCTTTCTTCAAAAACAGAATCCAGATCATATTTAATAACTGATAAAGCATCAAAAATATCCTTGAACGGATGGGAGTCTTCTATGTTTTGATCACTGATCCCCTTCCGGTCCCAATCCAGAGACCCCATATATTTCAGCAGATGGTTCTTGTATGCATCCATCCTGACATTAAATTCCCGGTCATTGCCTTCTTCCTCAATCCCATGTGTTTTATCTTTTAAAAATACCGGGTTGTGTTTAATCATTTCCACGGCATGATGGATATCTTTAACAACAATGACCTTAAAAGGAAGGAAGGTTTTACTGATATTGACCACCAGAGTCATTAAAGTGTTCATCCCAAATATAACAAATAATGAACTGGGATACAGTTTATTGATCCTGCTTATCCTCTGGATATATTTTTTTCTGGCCCGCCAGGTAGTTCTTTCAAAATTTTCCCAGTTCAGGATTCTGAAATATTTTTTCCCATTTTCAAATCCTGCTTCTTTGATGACTTTGCGGTAAAGAACAAAGACATCATCGACATACTCTTCTTTTAGAACGCCATGGGATTCGCTGTATATGATATCATCGCCAATAATTTCAAAGATAGCCCGGTACCCTTCACGCTCAAGCTTCCAGTCCTGTTTATGGGTATTGGCAAAAACAACCGGTTCGTTCCCTTTTTTCAATAAAATTTGAGCCGCTTTTATGGCCCCGGCATAGTCATCTGCAATATAAAGGGAAAAGGGGACCATGTTCAGGCGTTTTGCCAGCTTAATACTCATCCTGAACATAAAGGATGTATGACAAAAGAAAACTCCCAAAACCCGGTCATTGTCTTTTAAGTAATCAATATAATACTGTCGGGCATCATTGGATGCACCTGTAAACTCTTTCCAGTCCTGGATCTGGATAAAGGGTTCATTTTCACCAATGGCTGTTTTTGCAATATTGTCCTGAAGATGAATGCTTTTTACCTGGTCATCATAAAATACATGGCCTTCGGGTTTAACATGAAGAATTCTTTCACCGATCAGAAAAACGCTTACTTTAAATCCGCCTTTCTTTCCTTCATAAACCCATTCAGGTTTTGAAATGACAGGAAAACCGGTTATGGGACAGACATTGTTGGATTCTGCAAGGTCATCCATCAGCAATAACCCTTTAGTTATAAGGAATCAGCAAATTTTTGAATACATTGGGGATAAAGCTCCCACTCTTTTTCAAGGCCTTTTTTCTTAATGTCATCAAGGGTATCATTATCTTTAATTTCAAATGCTTTTTGCCCTATAATGGGGCCTGTATCTTCCCCGTAATCTATAAAATGAACTGTACACCCGCCTATTTTACAGCCATAGCGAAAGGTGTCACCATATCCGTCCGTACCCGGGAAAGAAGGAAGAAGCGCCGGATGAATATTCATTATTTTATATTTGCCCGGCTCTGTGTTGATCCTGTCAATAAAATAGGGCGTTAACACCCGCATAAATCCTGCCAGGACAAGAAGATCCATATCATAGGCAAAGATGATATCTAAAAGCTTTTTTTCTGCAATAGCACGGGTTTTTAAAAAAAATGCAATCTGGTCTTTTGAAGCATCGGTTGCAACCAATTGCTGTTTTGCCTGAATCTGATCTAAATTGAAATCATTTGGAAGATCTGCATCATTTATTCCTTTTTTGCAGGACCTGATAATTTGAGAATAATCCACCACAAAGGTATCTATATCTACCTTTTGAGCACGTTCCAGCCCCTTAACACCGGGATTGTCAGAGCCTGTAAAAACAATATCAGCATCAATACTATTATCAAGACATGCATCGATAATTGCCTGAAGGTTTGTCCCACCGCCTGATATCAAAGTTCCAACATTGATTCTCTTTGCCATGTTCTCCTCCTTTAAAAATATTATTGATTGCCGTACCCGTTCTGTCCTCCACAATCAGGGCATTCCCAGGTAATCCCATTGCAGGTCATGCCCCAAAGATTTTCATACATACATTCCTGGCAAATGGAAAACCCGCACCTGCAATTCCAGCAGAACATAACCGTCTGGCCGCAACAATGACATTGTTTTGATTGTTTCCCACGCCTTTTTTCTTTTCTTGTTTTGGCTTTTTGACACATCATATAAATATACTTCTCCTTTAATAAAAAAGATAGTATATATGCCCTTGATTGAATAAAAATTCAATATTTTAAAAAAAGGTGTCAATATGGCAGATCCCAAAAAAATATTCCTCATCGACGGCAGTGCTTTTCTTTATCGCGCGTTCCATGCCATCAGAAGCCTTGCCACATCAAAAGGGCATCCAACCAATGCCACATTTGGTTTTACCAGGATCCTGTTAAAATTATTAAAGGACAACTCTCCTGAATATGCCGTTGTTTTTTTTGATGTCAAAGGTCCCACATTCAGGCATAAAATGTATGATCAATACAAGGCAAACCGTCCGCCCATGCCCGAAGAACTTGCAGCTCAGATTCCCGATATCAAACAAATAATTACGGCATTAAATATTCCCATTGTTGAAAAACAGGGGTTTGAAGCAGACGATCTTGTGGGCACCTATTCAAAACTTGCACAGGAAAAAGGATTCCATGTGGTCATGGTTACCGGTGACAAAGACTTTATCCAGCTTATTACCGACAAGTGCACCCTGTGGGACCCCATGAAAGACACCATAAAGGAAGTTGAAACAATAAAAAAAGATATGGGAATAGAGCCCGGACAGTTTATCGATGTTCTCGGACTTGCCGGAGACAATGCGGACAACATTCCCGGTGTCCAGGGGGTTGGACCTAAAACAGCCATAAAGCTGATCACCCAATTTGGTTCCATTGAAAATATCTATGAAAATCTTGACAGTCTTAAAAAGAAAAAAAAATTATATGAAAACCTTGCCAACAGCAAAGATATTGTATTTTTAAGCCGTGATCTTGCCACCATTGATACATCAATTGCTGTAAAAGAGCAGATCAAAGATTTCAAACTGAAAGAGTTTGACAGGAAAAAAGCATTTGAATTGTTCCAGAAACTCGAATTCAAAGCCCTTGCCACTCAATTTGCCCAAAAAGCAGATAAGTCTGAAAAAATATATAAGCTTATCACAACAACCAGAGAGCTTGAAAAACTGGCCCATGTTCTTGAAAACAAGAAAATTTTTGCCATTGATACGGAAACCACTTCCAAACATCCCACAAAGGCGAACCTTGTGGGGATATCCTTTTCTTTCAAGGAAAATCATGGATTTTATATTCCCATTGGCCACACCTTTCCCGACGAATGTGAACAACCGGGAAAACAAGAAATACTAAAAATTTTCAAACCTGTTCTTGAAAATCCGGAAATCAAAAAAGTCGGACAAAACATCAAGTATGATTATATTGTCCTGTCAAGATTCGGTATTGTCATGCAGGGAATTGCCTTTGATACCATGATTGCCTCCTATCTTTTAAATCCGTCTATAAGGGGTCACAGCCTTGACAGGATTGCCATGAATCTTTTTGGCTATAAAACCATTTCCTATGAAGAGGTGGCAGGTAAAGGCAAGAATCAGATCGGTTTTCAACAAGTTCCCATTTCTGAGGCGGTAAATTATGCCAGTGAAGATGCGGACATCACTTTTATGGCCTATCAATATTTTAAAAAAGAAATAAAGAATCAGGGCCTTTCCGATCTGATGGAGAATATTGAGGTGCCCCTTATCACGGTTTTAGGCAACATGGAAATGGAAGGGATTAAAGTGGATAAAAATGCTTTAAAGCATCTTTCCAACACCTTTAACTTAGAACTGAAAAACCTTGAAAAAGAGATCTATTCCCTTGCCGGCGAAGAATTTAACATCAATTCTTCCCAGCAACTGGGGGTCATCCTGTTTGAAAAATTAAACTTAAACGTCATTAAAAAAACAAAAAAGAAAACCGGATATTCTACGGATGTAGAAGTGCTTACCAAGCTTGCCCAAACCCATGAACTGCCTGAAAAACTTTTACGATACAGAACCCTTGGCAAACTCAAATCAACCTATGTGGATGCCTTGCAAAAGCTTACCAATATTGAAACGGGAAGAATCCATACCTCATTTAACCAGGCCATTACCGTGACAGGCCGTTTAAGCAGTTCCAATCCAAATCTTCAAAACATTCCCATCCGGAAAAAGGAAGGCAAAAAAATAAGAAAAGCCTTTATCCCCAAAGAAGGCCATACGCTGATTTCAGCGGACTATTCCCAGATAGAACTTCGAATCCTGGCCCATTGTGCCGAAGATGAAATCCTCATTGAAGCGTTTAACAATGGTGAGGATATCCATAAAAGGACTGCCCTGGAAATCTTCCAGGTTTTGCCCGAATTTGTTACCGAAGATTTAAGAAGCCAGGCCAAGACCATTAATTTCGGTATTGTATACGGTATGAGCGGATTCAGGCTGGCCAATGACCTTGGCATCAGCCGCAAAATGGCCGACACCTATATTGATAATTACTTTAAGCGGTATTCCGGTGTTAAAAAATTTATTGATACCACCATAGAAGAGACTAAAAAAACCTGTGAGGTCTTTACGATTTTCGGCAGAAAACGGCGCCTGGATGATATCAATTCCTCCAATGTCAATGTTCGCAATTTCGCGCAACGGGCAGCCGTCAACACTCCCATACAAGGCAGTGCGGCCGATTTAATCAAGCTTGCCATGATAAAAATGGATGCTGCCCTGCAAAAAAACAATATGGCCTCAAAAATGCTGTTATCCGTGCATGATGAAATTATCTTTGAAACCCCGTTTGAAGAAAAAGACCAATTGATTGATCTTGCAAAAAGCGTCATGGAAAATGTTCATCCACTAAAAGTCCCCTTAGAAGTCAATTTCGGGACCGGTAAAAACTGGGCCCAGGCACATTAGACCTTTAAACTTGACTTAATTATATATATACGACAATAAACGTTGCAAATTATTTGATGGAGGCGGCAAACAAATCATGAGCACAAAAAAAATCGGACTTGTTATTAAAAATGATGCCAAGGCTGAAAAAAAAGCCCGTGAACTTGAAAAAAGGATGGGAAACCAATTTGTTGTCATAGATGTCCAGCATTCAAAGAATACGGACATTCCTGATGATCTTTTATGCCTGATTGTTCTGGGCGGAGACGGTACTTTTTTGAGTGTCGCACGATTTATTGAGAACCGGGGAATTCCCCTGATGGGGGTTAAATTCGGGGAAGTCGGCTTTCTGGCTGAAACCACTGAAGACAAGCTGAATGAAGCACTTGATTCACTGCTGAAAGGAGAATACCTCATTCAACAAAGAACCCGCCTTGATATCAAAGTTATGCGAGATAATAAACAGATTATTGATGTGGATGTCCTCAATGATGCGGTGATTAACAAATCAGCCCTGTCAAGGCTGGCATCGTGTGCCGTATACATTGATTCAACCTATTTAACAACCTATCGAGCGGACGGACTGATTATCGGAACCCCCACCGGTTCAACCGCCTATTCCCTGGCAGCCGGCGGGCCTGTGGTACACCCTGCTGTTCCCTCTATTATCCTGACCCCGATCTGCCCTTTTACGCTGACGAACAGGCCTTTGATCATACCGGACTCGACAAAAATTGAAATCCGGCTGGAAGGCAGTCCGGAAGATATGATCCTTACCCTTGACGGACAGGAGGGATTTGAAATGGATCCAGGAGATAAGATTTTTATCAAAAAAAGCAGAAATGATATAAAAATGATATCTTTTGAGAACCAGTCCTATTATAAAGTCTTAAAAACCCGTCTTAAGTGGAGCGGCGGAAGAAGCTGATTTTCATAATCAATTATCGTAGGCACCGCATCCAAGAACTTGATCCTCCCCGGGGATTCGGGACACATAGGCAATCTTTTTCATCACCTGTTTTGTTTCAGGATGGCTCCACTTATATTTAACCCAACCTGAATTATGAATTTTAGCCGTGTCAATCATTTGCTTGAAAAACTGGTTTCCGTCTTCATCTTTTGCATGATAAAAATTTTTCCCAATCAA
>JAGLNZ010000281.1 GCA_023139225.1 Desulfobacula sp.
GTATCGGCGGTCTTCCGGGTTTGAGCGTTCCTTCATTTTGTTTGATTCATTAGATTTCTTTTTCTGTTTTGATCAAATCTCTGCCGTTTGTTTTTGCCAGATAAAGCGCATCATCCGCCCGTTTTAACAAGGTGTTATTTAATTCATGAAACCGATACTGGGCAATCCCCATGGATGCCGTAACTTTTTTTATCTTCAGGCCGGATTCTTTTAACTTCCAGTTTCTGTTTGAAAAAGAATTCTTAATTTTAACGGCAACAATGCAGGCGTCTGTTAAATTTGTGTCCGGCATTAAAATAAGAAATTCTTCACCGCCGATTCTTGACACAAAGTCATTTTTTCTAACATGCTTTTGAAGCATTCGGGAGATGGTTTTTAAAACATTATCTCCAACAAGATGTCCATAATCGTCATTGATCTTTTTAAAATGATCAATATCAAGCATGATAATTGAAAAAACCGACTTGGTTTGCAATGATTTTAATTTTTCCAGCTCAAGTTTTTGGTCAAGCCACCGCCGGTTCGCTAACCCGGTCAGGGCATCTGTCCGTGCCTGTTCCTGGGATTTTTTTAACTCCTGATTTAATATCTGAAGATCATCATAAGATCCATTTATTTTTTTCTGCATCCTTTTTCCGGAAGAAATGATTGCCTTTGTTTCAACAACCATTTGATCCACAATGTTTATCAGGTTGTTGTGATCCTGCGTCCCATCGATTTGTTCGGCAAGATGACCTAATTTTTTCCCATGGACGGAAAACCCCCCGGTAGTATCAATAAGATGATTTGATAAATCTTTAAGAATCAGGTTTAATTTTAATATAAGTCTGCCAAATATTATTCGCTCGCCATCAACAATATGTGTTTTATAATACCCTTCTAATTTTTCAAGCGATATCTTGCCTGATGCATTGATATCCTTGTCTATCGATTGTTTAAGCGCTGTGTTTTTCCCAGAGACATATTCGTAAAAGATTGTCAGATTTATCGGATTGGCCGCTAAATTATATTTTGCCAGGCATACTAACGCCAATCTTAAGTATTCACCTGCCTGTTCGTTATTTTCTGCATAGTTCATCTTAAAGCTTCAACGCTAGATACAATCTGATTTATATTTAGCGCTTCCTCTCTCGTTCGCATCTTAAATATCAGTTCAACACCATTTGTCTATTTACCGGCTATTGCTTATGAACAGGGCAGATAGCCAGTAAATACAGTATTCTATTGGGTTTGATAAGTAAATATTGAAAATTTATGATAAGATTGTGTATAAAAACATCACAATTTAGATATTTAATGAATTTAAATAGGTCTCTAAATTGGTGCAGGTGTTCAGCAGGCCGATTTTTTTTCGGATATGATTTCTATAGGTGGAAACAGAGCTGGGGGTAATATTCAGAAGCAATGCAATCTCCTTGCTTTTTTTGCCATGGCGTATCAGATCTGCGATTTGGATTTCTCTTGGGGTTAAATTGATATATTTTGAAAACAGTCTCTTGGATGCCGGCGACACAAGTTCGGTAATTGATTGTTTCAGCATCTCAAGGGTCATTAATACGTCCTTTTTCGGATTCATCTGTTCGATCATTTCAATATAGGGCAGGGCATATCGTTTGATGTTAAGCAGCATCTGCTCTTCAATGGCTCTTTGTTCTGCTTCCCTGTTCTCCAGCATGGATTTTAATGCCTTGTTTGCCTGCAACAAATAGTCGGTTTGCCGCTTCAAGCTTTTTTCAGCAGTTTTTCGATAGGCGATTTCATCGGTCAGTTTTTGGGTTCTGTCTTTGACTTTTTGTTCAAGTTCATGGTGCGCCTGACGCAGTTTTTTTTCCATTTTTATCTTGTACAGGGCAATCTCCACCACGGATTTTAATTCATTGAATTTAAAGGGTTTTAAGACATAACCGGCCGGTTGTACCAGTTTTGCCTGGTCAAGAATTGTTTCATCAGAAAAGGCGGTTAAAAAAACAACCGGGATATCAAATTGTTTCCTTAGGTGCTGTGCCGTTTCAATACCATCCATTGACCCTTTAATCTTAATGTCCATCATGACAAGATCCGGTGAAACAGCCGGTATCATTTCAAGAGCACTGTTCCCTGCAGCAACATTACCACAAATCTGATACCCCATGGAAACCAGGGCTTCCTCAATGGCTAAGGCAACAATTCGTTCATCTTCAACAATGAGTATCTTAGCTTTTTTTGTTATATTTTTTTCCATTTAATGAATTTTCATTTCCTCTGCCAATGAATCACCCAGCAAATCCCATTATATTGTTCCAAAGTCAAGTTTCCTTCAAGCTGACCATGAACAAGTTCCCTTACCAGACGAAGGCCCAGTGTTCCGGATTTCTGCCACTCAAATCCTTTTGGAAAACCAGTACCATTATCTGAAATTTTCATCTCCACGCAATCTTTTTTTAGATAACCGGCCTGAATTTTTATAACACCACTGGCGGCGTTTGGAAACGCATGCTTCATGGCATTGGTAATAAGTTCGGTCACAATCAAACCGCAGGGGACAGCCTGTTCCATGCTGAGTGTTATATTCTCTGCCATAATTTCCAATTTTATATTCTGAAGCGCAAACATGTTGGCTATATGTGCCATAAGATTTTTCAGATACACTTGAAAGTCAATTGTTGTAATGGTATCTGATTGATATAATATTTCATGTACCAGCGACATGGA
>JAGLNZ010000282.1 GCA_023139225.1 Desulfobacula sp.
GCCTGCAGGCTGAGTAAACTGGATATCACCTGCATATTATTTTTAACCCTGTGATGGATTTCTCTGAGCAACGTTTCCTTTGCTTTTTCATCCTCAATTCGCTGGGAAATATCCCTTGTATATTCAACAATCCCGGTTGGGATACCCTTTTCATTGACCATGGGAAAGGCATACAGCTCCAGTGTGCCGTCGGGCAAACCCGGCCGACGCAAGGGGACATGGTTCATTTCCAGTTTTTTTGTTTGAAAACATCTATTAACAGGACAGGGATCGCATCGTTCCGTATGACCGTGGTATACCTCAAAACACTTTTTTCCTTCAAAGGGCAGAGCATGTTTATATAATTGCTGCATCGCTTTGTTGGTGCTCACAACATTCAACTCAGGATCAAGGACACTGATACCGTCCTGGATGGAATTAAAAACAGCATCGAGAAATTGTTCACTTGTTTGGCGGGCGGCAATTTCTTTTTCAAGATGGCCAGTCTTTTCCTGAATTTTAGCATTCAACTCGTCTGTATGAATCAGCAGCCTGTCTGCAAGGGGTCGCATTAGAAACCAAAATCCAAAAAGGGCGAAAAAATAAATTAGAATAGATAATAGACATAATTTAATCAATTTAGAATTTAAGTCAGCATAAAGTTCTTTTTTATCCTGGACAACCAATAATCCCCAATTGCAACTTTGTATAGGATGATATGCTATGATTGCGTTATCTATCTGACCCAATCCTTTTTTCCCTTTAATCGCCTTCTGGGAAAAAACGTATAAAGAATTCGCAATGGTTTTATCTTTAATATCCTGCTGGTTTTTTGTCCTTAAGGGAAACACACTGAAAATTTGATTTTTATGGGAGTAGCCTAAAATAATTTCACTTTTATTTCTTAACCCAGTGTAGTTTGACCCAATCGTTTTTAAGACACATAAATCAATAATTACTAAATCAGTCCCCACAAATTTTTTAAGCCGATTTTGAATAGGTGCTTTAACAATTATTACCAAATGATCCTGTGTGGTAATGGGTGCTGACATGCTGATATCATTTTTTTCAAAAGCTTCAATAGATCTTTTTGCTGATGGAAGTGTTACACCGCATGTGGCAACTTCCTGTCCGTTAATATCCAGGCGAATGATGCCGATGATCTCTTGTGATAAATTCATGGCATCAATTAATTTGGGTTCTGTAAAAGACCTTAGCTGGTCTATAGTTATTTTTTTATTATTGTATTTTTCAAGTTCCTGCCTGATTCTAGTACGGCTGGTGATTTGTAACGCTAAATCCTTGGCACGCCTTGCCCATTCATTTATCGCCATGGCTCTGGTTTCAACGGCATGATATAAATTATTGTCTTCAGCTGCTTTTAAACGGCCATAGATAGGAAGTATGATAGACATAGCAGTGGATAATGTTAAAACCAGGAACATTATCGCCGAATAAATAAATAATTTTCTTCGAAGGTGTGAGGCTGATAGTGTTATCGGTTTTATTCTTTTCAATATAAGCAACCTTTATTTTTTCTTGTTGAATCGTTTTTGTGTTTGCATTTCAATATACCATTCTTCGTTTCCATAGCATTTTTCCATACAGGTTGGACACATACTATGGCTGAAAAGTGCGTCAGAATGTTTTTCAATATAGGATTCCAATTTATTCCAATAGCCTTTATCATCCCGTATGTTCTTACAATTTGCACAAATGGGGATTAATCCTTTTAGAGTTTTAATATTATCCAGGGCTTCCTGCAATTGACTATTTTTTTCTTTAAGCTTTTTTTCCATTTTTGCCTTATAGAGACCTATTTCAAGGGTGATTTTTAAATCTTCAAGCTTAACAGGTTTTTTCAAGAAGGCGTAAGGTTCAGCTTTCTTTGCATTACTTAAGGTTTCCTTGTCGGAAAAAGCAGTTAAAAAAATAACAGGTATATTTAAATGTTTCTGGACCAGCACGGCTGCCTGTATGCCATCCATTTTGCCTTTCAAGTTAATATCCATTAAAATTAAATCCGGTTTAGACTTTTGAGCCGCATCCATAACGCCCTCGCCATACCGAATAATATTTGGATCGGGCTGATAGCCCAGGTTTTCCAATTTTTCTATCAAATCAATTCCAAAAATTACTTCATCCTCGACAATCATTATTTTTTTTTGAATCATGGCACCACCTACTATTATCAATCAATCGGCCAGCTGATATTCCAGCAGACGCCTTGATCTTTATCCAATGTCCAGCTGCCTTCCAATTGCTCCAGAACTAAATCCGTTACCAGCCGAACACCCAGAGTGTTTATATTTCTTGGATTAAAATCAGGCGGTAATCCGATTCCATTATCAGAGATAACCATTACTATGCGGTTTTTCAATAAACTGGTTTTTATTTTGATCGTACCCGGGGTTTTTGACGGGAAAGCGTATTTCAATGCATTTGTGAGAAGTTCAGTAACAATTAATCCGCAGGGGATAGCCTGCTCGATTCCAAGAATAATATTTTCAGCACTGATTTTGATATTGACCTGTTTACCATGGACGATAAAACTTTGAATTAGCTCTGCCGCCAGTGTTTCAAGATATTTTTGAAATGGTATTTCCGACAGGTTATCAGACTGGTATAAAATTTCATGGACCAGTGACATGGAGTGTACTCTGGCCTTGGCTTGTTCAAAAGCATCCGATACTCTTTTGTCGGCGATTTTATTGGCCTGAAGACTCAGAAGGCTTGAGATCACCTGCATGTTATTTTTTACCCGGTGGTGGATTTCTTTGAGCAGGACTTCTTTTTCCCTTAGAGCGGCCTGGCTGCGTTTTTCAGATTCCTTGATTTTAGTGATGTCTACGCGAAAACCAACTGTACTACCGTCTTTTGTTTTGCGATCAGATATCTTGATCCACCGGCCGTTATATAGTTTGTGCTCTATACTGCTGTCTGCAATAGTGTGATTATGGATTGTATTTGCAATCCATTCCTTTTCTCTGCCGATTGCTTCGGGGAATTCGAGCTTTACCGATTCACGGACAAGATCCTCAAATCGTTTGCCAATTTTTAAAAGATGGGAAGTCTTGTTAAAAATTTCCATGTATTTAGCATTATACATGATCAAACGATCTTGAGCGTCAAACATTATAAATCCTTCGTCAATTGCATCAATAGCAGCCAAGAGGCGATCTTCACTCACTTTTAAGGCCTGGTCCGATCTAATTTTAGCCAGAGCACCTGCCATTTGTGTCGCAATGGCTTCCATGGAGTATCTGGCAAATTCAGGAATGGAATTATGATTTTTGGAACCCACATTCAATGCACCAATAATATTACCTTCATGATTGATCGGGACGATACCAATTGCTTTTAGATCTGCTTTGATCCAGGTTTCCATATCATTTTTTTCAATTTTCAAGGCTCGCATCACTTTTTTATAGGAAAGAAAAATTGATTTCCCTTTGGCAATAATTTTTACTTGAGGTGATTGAGCCTCAAAGTATGAGGCTATATCAACAAATTCTTTGGGAAGCCCTTTATGCACGATCAGGCTGATTGTTTCGTCCTCGGGATCTACCAGGTAGATGCCGCCGCAATCAATACCCGGTACTTTAAGGGCTGCTTCTAAACAGACATCCAACGCATTTTTCAAGCCTGAGGTAGAACCGATTGCCATACCAAGATCCCTTTGAATACGCAGCAACTCCTCCATCTGCTTTCTTTCGGTGATATCACGCGCTATATTAAGCACAGCCTGCTGTCCCTTATAGGTAATAATCTGGGCATTAATTTCAGTGGGAATAATATTTCCGGTTTTGGATATATTGACTGTTTCAAAAATTGTCATGCCCAGGCCCTTAATCTGAGAAAATCGTTCTGGAAATTTTTTTGCATACGCTGGAGTGTCGATATCCGTCGTGTTCATTTTTAACATCTCCTGCCTGGTGTAACCAAATCGTTTGCAGGACTGGGGATTCGCATCTAAAAATTTTCCTTCCAAGTCATAAATAAAGAAGGCATCATTGGCATTTTCGAACAAGGAGCGATACAGGATTTCCGATCTGGCCAATTTTTCGGTCTTGACTGATACCTCTTTGCGCAGGCTTACATTCCAGAACCACACAAGAAAAGTAGTTAAAGATAATCCTGCCAGCAAAAAAAGGATAAAAAATCCATATTTTATCAAAAAAGATTCTTTCTCACTATAGTGAACGCCCAGCCATTTTTGATTGATGCCGTCCCAGACTCCTTTTTCCCGGGCATTTTTCAGGCCCTTATTGAGAATGGATTGCAAAAGGATGTTCCCCTCTTTAACAGACATGCAATTTTCCCCTACATATAAGGGTTCCCCTACTTTTTTAATACGATCTGTCAAATTCATGGAATAGATATGATATAAAACGATCTGTTCATCACCAATGATTGCATCTGCCTGACCATTAATCACCAGATCAGTGGCTTGGTCAAAGTTGGATGTATAGGCAACCTTAAAGGAAACATTTTTAGATTTTAAAAATTCTAATGCATAATCTCCTTTTTGCATGGCAATAGTCTTATTGTTCAGGTCGTCAATGCTTTTTATGTCAGGCCTGTCAAAAGCCACAAAAATGGATGCCGGCACCGGGAAAAACATATCAGTGAATTCAAAGAGTTTGTCCCGTTTTTCAGAATAAAAAAAACTGGTCAAAACATCGGCTTTACCGGATAAAACAGCCTGCTGGGCCTGTTGAAAAGAAGTGTCTGTAAATTGTGCCTTAAATCCAAGTTCAGTGGCCATCCATCGGGCTAATTCAATACACATGCCCGTATGATCTCCTTGTTCTGCCACAAACTCAAACGGAGGATAAGTGGTCTGGCTGACAAAAACAATAGTCTTTTTTTGACGCAAATAGGCTTGTTCGTTTTCTGTAAGAATTTTATGGCATAATGCCGGGTCAGAGAAAACGATCAATGTAAAAACAAAAACAACCACCTGTATGTATGAAATATTAAATTTTTTCATGGGGCCCTATTTTTATTTCATTTTAAAATTGTTTTATTTTAAAGGCAAAGACGGATTTAGTTTTCCTTTTTTGTATAGTATACTATCATGCGTGCGCAAAGTGAATATTAAAATAATGTGATAAAAATGTGTATAGAAATATCACGACTCTAATTTGAAAGATAAACAAAATATTCAAGGAGAGGTTTAATGCGGTGCAGGAAAACATGGTTTTTAATCCTGGTAATTGTTCTATGTGTCTGTTTTAATGGTTTTGCAAACGAAGATCAGGAACAAAAAATTGAAAAAGCTGATATTGAAAAGCAGATCAGTTATGCCCTTGGATATGATATTTTTGATAAATTAAAAGAAAATTTTGATCTTGATCCCACATTTTTTATCATGGGGGCCATGGACAGCCATGAAAAACAGCCCAAACTGACAGAAGAAAAGCTAAGGCAGGTTCTGATCTCTTACCAGCGGCTGGCAAGGCAGAAACAGATAGAAAAAATTAAAATAGAATCCAGGGAAAACAGGGCCAAAGGAGCCAGATTTTTAGAGGAAAATAAGCAAAAGCCAGGTATTTTAGCCCTGCCGTCCGGGCTTCAATATAAAATTATTATAGAGGGTGACGGTCCTTTGCCAAAGGCAACGGATACGGTTGAATGTCATTATAAAGGCAGTCTCATTGACGGAACAGTCTTTGACTCTTCCTATCGAAGGGGAAAACCCGCAACCTTTCAGGTGGGCGGGGTGATCCAGGGATGGCTTGAAGCCTTGCAGATGATGAAGGTGGGCTCAAGGTGGGAATTGTATATTCCGCCGGACCTGGCATATGGCGACAGGGGGGCGGGATCTCTCATAAAACCGGGTTCCACCCTGATTTTTGAAATCGAAGTACTAGGCATTGTGGAGTAATCGATTATGTTTGTTCTCGGAATAAACGGCAGTCCGCGTCGTAAGGGCAATTCTCACTATCTTATGTCTCTTTTTATCAAGGAAATGAGAGCCAGGGGATATGATGATATCCAGGTATTGAATGCAGCCAAACTTACGATTAATCCCTGCATAGGTTGCGGGAATTGTGAAACAAAAGGTGTGTGTATATTTGAGGATGATTTCACCAATATTTTTCTGCCGGCCATGATAAAGGCTGATATCATAGTCATCAGCTCTCCTGTCTATTTTTATGCATTTCCGGCAGCACTCAAAGCTTTAATTGATAGAATCCAGGTGTTGTGGTCGAGAAAATACAGGTTGAAAATGGATGAATTTAAGGATCGCAAACGAAAAGGGGTGCTTTTAGCATCAGGAGCCACCCATGGAAAAGATCTGTTTGACGGCCTGAAACTGACAGCCAGGTATTTTTTTGATGCAGCAGATATTAAATACGAAACACAGCTCTGCTACAGGGGTATGGATGAAAAGGGCGAGATGCGGAACCATCCTGGCGTTCATGAAGATATCTCAAGTTTGGTCCGACGGCTTTAATTTTTTTTTTTGGCGTCCACCCCGTATTTTTTTTTGTTGGAATTAAGTTTTAAAGCAGTGAATAACCCCTTGTCTTTTATGGTATACATCATGAGTTTTTTCTTGTTCATGCTGAAAAATTTTTTGCCGTATCTGGCAAGCTTATCCGGATCAATCTCAAATCCGAGCCCGGGGTCATAGGTTGGATGAAGAATGCCTTTGTCATGATAAAAAGGTTTTTTTAAGATCCCATCCCGTTTTTCAATGGTCCATGAAGGCGGGTTGATGGGGTATTCCAAAGGTTTTGTACCATTGAACCCGCTTGCTAAAAGAACCTGGAGATTGACGGCAAACCCGATGCCGTTTGTCCAGGTATGGGGTGTGAATTTTAAGTGATGCTTTCTGCAATGATCCGCCACTTCAAGGGCATGTTGAATCCCGCCGGTCATAATGGCATCCGGTTGAAAAATATCATAACATTTTTTTTCAATCATGAATTTAAGTTCACTGATCCCATTGGTATGGATTTCACCGCCGGTGACGGGAATTTTGCTGTATCTTGTCAGCTCGGCAAGGCTTTCATAATCATCCATGGGAAGGGGTTCTTCAAGCCAGGCAATATCCATGTCAGCACAGGCATCGGCAAAATATTTGGCGCGCTTAAGATCCCATAAAGGGGCATCATTGATAATGGTCACCCGCCATCCCTGGTTGGCATCCACCCCAATAGTCATCTTGTCACCCACTGCATCCGCAACCGCCTTGACATGGCTGATGTCTTTTTCAACATCAAATTCATGGACCCGTATTTTTATGGTTTTAAATCCTTCTTCATATCTTTTTTTGGCTTCAAAAACCCTTGAGTCTTCATCTTTGATTTCACCGGTGGAAGCATAGAGTTCGACAGGTTCCCTCCTTCCGCCCAGAAGTTCAAATACGGGTTTGTCTTCAAGTTTACCCCGTATATCCCAGAATGCCGGTTCAATCCAGTTTGCCCGGACACCCAGATAACCAACTTCCCGGAGCCGTTGAAGCATTAAATCAATATCAGTGGCATCATGACCCAGAAGATAGGGAGCGATTAAATACCCGAGTCCCAGTCTTTCCGAAGCAATGGCAGGGCCTGCGGAATAACCTTCTACTCCATCCTCTGTAATAATTTTTATAAGGTCAAACCGGTTGTCAGTGGCCGGATATCCTGGAATCCAGCTTGGATAAAAGGGTTTGTCCAAGGGGATTCTGACATGATACAATTCAATACATGATATCTTACTCATGGGTTTTCCTAAAATTCAGGTGTTAATCAATTTGGGTTATCGACCTAGTC
>JAGLNZ010000283.1 GCA_023139225.1 Desulfobacula sp.
ATGATGGCAAGGACCGTTGCCACAAGGATACTGATAACGCTGAAAAATCCGTTAATCCCCCATGCCCAGGCCAGTGAAAAATCATCTTCTCTTTTTAAAAAATTCAAGGCACAGGGAAAGGGGATTCCCATGAAAAATCCTAAAGGTGCAATCATCATCAGGGTGAGAATCACTTTTTGTCCAAGGCCAAAAGATATGCAAAATGAAAATATTGAATCCATGAATATAAGATAAAAACCTGTAACAAAAATAATACATAAGCTGGAATAAAGAATCCTTTTGTTTTCAGGAAAAAGCCTGGCTGAATAAAGGCTGCCGATACCGGAAAAAACAAGAAGCCCTGAAATAATGACACAAAGGGAATAACAAGGATGGCCCAAAAAAAGAATCATCTTCTGTATCAAGGGCATTTCAATAAAAAAATATCCCACAGCAATAAGAGAGAAATAGGCAAATATGGTTTTCTTCATCCTGGTTGTTTTTTGACCTGTGATCATCAGGGGAAAAACAATAAAAACAAAACTGATGACCAGGACAGGCACAAGAATGATCAGCAAAATAAGATACCCCCATTCAGTGACAGGGATCTGGGACGGGCCATAGGTTTTAATATATCTGATCACTGCGGGTTTAAAAAAATTATAAAAATACGGCATGTTGTCCGTGGCAGCACGAATATCAAAGTCATAGGCTTCAATAAAGTCTTTTGAATCATTGGACAACAATTTTTGCAATGCCTGGTAATACACCGGGGTTTTCAGTTTAATAAATTGATTCACCTGGTTTTCACTGATGTCTGGATAATACACCAGGTCAAAAAGCCGTTCTCCGGCAAAATCCCGGGTTTTATCAATCATTTCCTTTGGGATGGCAGATCTGGAAACCAGAAGTGTCAGGGTCTGAAGTGATCGTATGGCGATCAGATGCTTTTGAGGTTTTTCAATTCCCATTTGGCGTAACGCTTCTATCACCATATTGAAAATCTTAAGGTTGTCCCTTGCAGGGGTGACCACCCATCTGCTGATGGAAAGAAGCCCTGCGTCATTTAAATGCCCGACATAGTCTTTTATGGATTCAACCGTATAAAGATAGCTCTCATTTAATGCATAAACGCCCGATGCGGCAGTGTTATAGGCATCAATCATGGCAAGCTCGATAAGATCATATTTTTTTTGGGTCTGTTTTATAAAACTTCTTGCCTCCCGGGCTTGGATGGTCACATTTTCTTGAGTGTAGATGTGCCCGGAATAAGGTCCGAATTGATTTTTCATAAAAGCAATGACATTCGAATCCACTTCAAGTGCATCAATATGTTTGAACCCGCTTAAAATCGATTTTAATATGGATTCTCCACCACCTGCTCCTATTATTAATACATGGTTTCTACTCTTTTTCTCCATTACATGAAAGGGAAGATAGGGTGCCAGGTGTTGAAGGTATCGTATATCATTTTTGTTACCATTAAAGGGGGTTATGGGACTCATTGAGCCTGCATTAAAAAAAATCCCTTTCTGGATCGGTACCTGAAAAGGGGATATCAGGCTTAAGCCCGCAGTGGTGCGAAGGCCTTTTGCCTGGACCACCTGTACGACAGCCAGAGGAGAATAAGCTTCATGAACAATTTGAGCATCCGGCAGGTTCAAGGCCCCTGAAATGGCCTTGTATTGAGATACTTTTTTAAAATCCGGAAAAGATAACAGTATAAAAAGAGTCCCGATAATGACAGCCGTTATAATGCCGGCAGTTAAGACATATTTGACACTGCTTTTAAAAGCCATTACTACTGCGGGCACCATGGCAATAAGGACAATACCCATCATTATATGAAAAGGG
>JAGLNZ010000284.1 GCA_023139225.1 Desulfobacula sp.
ACGATACCTTGCCGAGATTGCCGATGCAGTAAGACAATACCATGAGACGACCGAAGATCAGGCCGAAGCTGTACGAAAACGGTGGCATTTGATTGAGGCCTCCAAAGTATTGGAAGACAAGGGGCTTGATAAATTGCCGGGTGCCCTGGAAAAATTAAAGCAGGCTGTTGCAGACGCTGAATCCATTGTAAAAGAAGAGACCGATAAGGTCATTGATGAATTCAATACATGCAAAGAGATGTTCGGCAAGGATGAACTGGTGTATCATGTCCGTGACAAGGAATTTAAGGTACCTTTATATAGTGAATCATTATCCCATTCAAAGATTCCAAAAATCTCCCTGCCGCAATTCAAAGATCCCGGCGAGCAGTATAAATGGATGAGAAAAGAAAATTTTGCAGGCAACTTTCCTTATACGGCAGGAGTGTTTCCCTTAAAACGGGCAGATGAAGATCCCACCAGGATGTTTGCCGGGGAAGGGGGCCCTGAGGATACCAACCGCCGGTTCAAACTTTTATCCGGCAGTTATCCGGCCAAACGATTATCCACTGCATTTGATTCGGTTACCCTTTATGGATTTGACCCGGATACCCGCCCTGATATATATGGTAAGATAGGAACATCCGGTGTGAGCATCTGTACCCTGGATGATGTTAAAGTGCTGTATGACGGGTTTGATTTATGCGCTCCCAATACATCGGTTTCCATGACCATCAATGGCCCGGCGCCCATGATGCTGGCCATGTTTATCAATACTTCCATTGTTCAGCAGATGGATAAGTTTAAAGAGGAGAACGGCCGGGAACCTTCTGAAGACGAGGCAGCAACCATTCGCCGGTTTGCCCTGTCCAATGTAAGGGGTACGGTCCAGGCAGATATTCTCAAAGAGGATCAAGGGCAGAATACCTGTATCTTTTCCATTGAATTTGCCCTGAGAATGATGGGGGATATCCAGCAATATTTTATTGATCATCAGGTCAAAAATTTTTATTCGGTTTCCATTTCAGGATATCATATTGCAGAAGCAGGGGCCAATCCCATTACCCAGTTGGCATTGACCCTGGCAAACGGATTTACCTATGTGGAATATTATCTTTCCCGTGGGATGGATATCAATTTTTTTGCACCATCCCTGTCCTTTTTCTTTTCAAATGGAATGGACCCTGAATATACGGTGATCGGAAGGGTGGCCAGAAGGATCTGGGCTGTTGCCATGAAATATAAATACAAGGCAAATGAAAAATCTCAGAAATTGAAATACCATATCCAGACCTCGGGCAGATCCCTGCACAGCCAGGATATCCAGTTCAATGATATCCGTACGACGCTCCAGGGGCTGTGCGCTATTTATGATAATTGCAACAGCCTGCATACCAATGCATTTGATGAAGCTATTACCACGCCGTCTGCAGAATCTGTAAGACGCGCCCTTGCCATCCAGTTAATCGTCAACCGGGAGTGGGGACTGACCAAGAATGAGAATCCTTTGCAGGGAAGTTTTATCGTGGATGAGCTCACTGATCTTGTGGAGGAGGCTGTACTGATTGAATTTGAAAGGATTACAGAAAGAGGTGGTGTGCTGGGTGCCATGGAAACCGGATACCAGAGGGGCAGGATTCAGGAAGAGTCCATGTATTATGAAAACCTGAAACATTCAGGTAAATATCCCATTATCGGTGTAAATACATTTGAAGATCCTGATGCGGATTATGCTGAGATGGCAAATCATCTTGAGCTTTCAAGAGCTACGGAAGAGCAGAAAGATGCCCAGCTTGAAAGATTGAACGTATTCAAACAAAGAAATACAGATAAGTCCAAAGAAGCACTTGAAAAATTGAAACAGACCGCGTTAAATAATGAAAATATGTTTGAAATATTAATGGAGACTGTTAAAGTTTGCAGCCTTGGAACCATTACCCAGGCATTATACGAGGTGGGCGGAAAATATAGACGCAATATGTAAAAAAATAATTCAAGGAGATTTTTAAATATGAATAAAGCAGTAATAGTCAGTGCAACACGGACCCCTTTAGGCAGTTTTGGCGGAACATTAAGCAAGATCGGTGCAACCGATCTTGGCGCCCATGTGATAGGCGAAGCCATTACAAGAGCAGGTATTGATAAAAATATTATCGATGAGTGTATCATGGGCATGGTCCTGCCCTGCGGATATGGTCAGAACCCCGGGAAATTGGCTGCTGTTAAAGCGGGGCTGCCCTGGGATGTTGAGTCCATTACAGTGAATAAAGTCTGCGGATCATCATTAAAAGCCGTCATGCTGGCAGCCCAGGCCATACAATGCGGGGATGCGGATGTGGTGGTTGCCGGCGGAATGGAAAATATGAGTATGGCACCCTACTATATGGATAAGGCCAGATGGGGACACCGCATGGGGCCTGGGAAAATAGAAGATCATATGGTCCATGACGGGCTCTGGGATGTGGTCAATGATTTTCATATGGGTATGTCCAATGAACTTTGTTCTGAAAAATGGGAAGTATCAAGACAGGTTCAGGATAAATTCGCAGTTGAATCCTATAACAAAGCCAATGCAGCCATTGCCCAGGGCCGGTTTAAAGATGAAATTGTACCGGTTAAGATCCCCCGGAGGAAAGGTGATCCCAAAATTTTTGATACAGATGAATGCCCTATGGAGACAAGTTATGAATTCCTTTCAAAGATGAGGCCCGCCTTTAAAAAAGATGGTGTGGGAACTGCCGGGAATGCATCCATTATCAGTGACGGCGCTTCAGCCCTGATTGTCATGAGTGAAAAGAAAGCCAAAGAACTTGGGTGTACCATCATGGCCACCATTTGTTCGCAAGCCTCCTATGGCATTGATATGAAACACGTCCTGATGGCACCCATTTATGCCATTCCCAAGGTATTGAAAAAAGAGGGACTTTCTATCTCAGATATTGAGCTGTTTGAAATCAATGAAGCCTTTGCCGGAAGTTCGGCCGGTATCAA
>JAGLNZ010000285.1 GCA_023139225.1 Desulfobacula sp.
CCCATGAAATCAAAAGTCCGTTAAACTCTGTCCTGATGCAGCTCAATGTTGTCCTGGACGGGCTGGCAGGTGAGGTAACACAAAAGCAAAAAGAACTGTTGCAGAAAAGCTCTAACCGGATCAAGTCATTAACCGTACTTTCAGGTGAGCTTCTGGACCTTGCTAAAATTGAATCAGGGTTGATCAACCAGGACAGAGAAGAATTAGATCTGGTTGAACTGATAAAAGGCCAGATTTCGTTTTATAAGGATAAGGCAGATTCCAAATCCATTCATTTGATAACAAAAGATACCAAAAAGAAAATTCAGATGTTGGGAAACCGGACAAATATTGAAGAAGTGGTATCTAATTTAATATCCAACTCAATCAGATATAGCCCGAATGGCGGCACGATAACCGTATGGGCTGATGAGAAAAGTGATTGTGCAAAAATTGTTATTTCAGATACCGGCCTGGGAATCGGGGAAAAGGAATTGGAGCATATTTTTGACAGGTTTTTTCGTGTGAAGAATGAAAAGACTCGGAATATTAATGGAACAGGTCTTGGGCTTGCCATAGTGAAAAGCATTGTTGAAGCCCACCACGGAACCATTGAAGTTGAAAGCGAGGTGGATAAAGGCACTTGCTTTTCCATCTATTTTCCAAGACCGGAGTATAAGATCTGAGTGACAGATTCCATTTGAAAGCCCTCCCAGGCGGTCCTTTGCAAGCGATTGTTAATAGTGATACCTGAGTTGTACGATTTGAATAGCATCGGTATCAATTTTATAAACGATCCGATGTTCATTATTGATTCTTCTTGACCAATATCCAGATAAGTTGTGTTTAAGAGGCTCAGGCTTACCAAGCCCTTTATATTTGTTTTGCTGAATATCTTTAATAAGGCTATTAATACGTTTTAATTTTTTTTTATCAGTTTTCTGCCAATACAGATAATCTTTCCAGGCATTTTCAGAGAATATGAGCCTCATTCCATGAGCTCTCTTTCTATTCCATGCCCCGATTTTAATTCTTCAATCGAATCTATGAGCCTCTTCGCATTTTTAGGACTTTGCATTAAATAAGCCGTTTCAGTGAGTGAATCATAGTCTTCGAGGGACATAAGGATTACAGCCTCATTATTTTTTCTGGTAACGATAATCGGATCATGATCATCGCAGACTTTTTTCATGGTGCTGGCTAAGTTATTTCGTGCAGTAGTATATGATATTGCTCGCATTTTGTATTCTCCCATTACAGTAATATGTACATGTACAATATACTGTTCAATTGAATTTATGTCAACCAATTTGTTGGGTTTAAACTCCGCAGGGTTCGGTGGAATTCAAGGACCGCAGACCGCAGGAATGGAATTGGGGAGCGTAGCCTCCAGCGGTCCGCTAAAACGACTTTTTTACGAAGCACTATATATCCAGGATGCCCCAAGAATTTCATTTCATTGGTGAAATATTCTCTGTTTTTGTATCCAGTCATTTTTTTATTAAAATCTATCTAAAGATATTTAAAATTTTAAAAAAATACTCAATCAATACCCGTTCCGGTCTGCTCACCTTACACTCCCTAGTGCCTGAACGATTTTTTAAAGTTCAAAAAGGCCTTCCATTGAACGGCGGAAACTGCGGGCAAATGTGTCCTCAAACAGTCCGCCGTCTTAAACATTCTAGGCCTTTTGAACTTTTACAAAAATCGCAGACAATCCGGTCATTGCAAGGCAAACAGACCTCCACTGGATACTTAAGGTTTTCCCAATGATAAATTCCATCAGCTATTTTTTCCAAAATGTTATCGGGGGAAAATGTTTCACTAAAGAAACATTGGCCTCCATGACTAAAGGCGAAGCCGCCCCTTGCGGTCCGCTGAAGCGATGTCATAAAGCGGGTTTGAATATTGTTGACAGATTGAAGTACGTAATGTACAAATTGTATATATAGTACAAAAACTTTAGGAGAAGAAAAATGGTCACAAAAATTTCTACAGCCGATGCCAGAAAGAATTTTGCAGATATTGTTAACAAAGTAGCTTATGGCAAAGAATCCATTGTTTTGACTCGGCGAGGTCAGGACGTTGCGGCATTGGTATCTATTGATGAACTTGAGCTGCTTCAACAAATTGAAGATTATATAGACATTGAAGATGCCAAGAAAGCTCTTCAAGAACCAGGCGAAAACATTTCCGCAGATGAAGTTTGGAAACAATTGGGACTTTAATTTATGAAATATTCTATTGAGTTTCGACCTGCTGTCCTGAAAAGTTTGAAGCGGTTTCCTAAAAAAGATTTGGTACGGATTAAAAAAAAGATAGAAGAGCTTAGCAGCGAATTGCCAAGCCCAAACACAACCAAGATGAAAGGCAATAATCCATTCCATCGAATTCGATCTGGCAATTATCGGATAATATTTGAAATTCATGATGATAGAGTCATAATATTGATTGTCAAAGTGGGCCATCGAAAAGACGTTTACAAACAATTGCCTTAACTGGTCTGAATGAAATCCCATAGCTTCCCAAGTTGAACCTCATAGCATTATAACGGTTGAGTTCAGGGGCCGCCGCCTGCAAGGAGGGTACAAGGGGTAAGGAACGCGCCCCTTGTGGTCCGCTGCAACGATTTGATAACGTAATATTAAAGGGAATTGGATTTTTCTCTAAATTTTTTTTATTGCCTATTGACTAGATGATGGCTCATATGGGTTCGGCGGCACGGTCTTGGGCTAAATTGTTTGAGATTCAAGATACGAATCTATTACTTCACGCTGGCTGCTAAATTTATTGTACAATTTATTTTTGAGGTTCACTAACCTATTTTCTGCCAAGAGTTTATCAAATTCAGAAGCCGAGAGGTTCAATTGGCGACAATATTTATCTAGAACAGTCTGTGAAGCTACTCCGTGAAGATCGGCAACGATTCTAGTCGCCTTAGATCGTGAAATATTTTTAATATGAGACAGATAAATTACTTGAAGTATGTGTTCTAGCGCCTTCGGTGTACCAGCCGGAACTTTTGGCGGTTTGATTTCCGTAATTTTTAAAGGGATATCTCCATTAGATTTACGAGGACTCCCATCCATCAAGAGTCTTCGTAATACATCGTTTGGGCTATCAACGAATGGTTCTGCCTGACTTTGGAGAAAATTGAAGACTTCTGAGTCTATTTCGATGGTGTGTTTTTGCATATCGTACCTCCATTTTTGATATAAGGTTAAATTAAAGCGCGCTTGATATGCTAAAAATACTTCAGTTTTTTAAGTAAGTCAAGTTAAAATTTAAGTTTTTTAAGTAGATGGTGACGCCGAACCATTATTATATTTCATTTTTGACATATAAAATGAATCTCAAATTATATTAAAAATGAAATAAAAAGTGATTGTGCTTATTTATCTGTCTGAAATTAAAAT
>JAGLNZ010000286.1 GCA_023139225.1 Desulfobacula sp.
TCAAATTCACATCTGGATGACCCTTAATTTAATGACACCGACATTATTTTTTTTGAATTTGTAGCAGTATTGCAAATAAGTGTAAAGAAGATTTCAACGATCGGTTTTAAAAACCGGTTTTCAAATTTGGGAAACGGGGTATGCTCATGTCATGGAGGGATGGAGGATAGACAGCCGGTTGCCCAGACACAGGCAGCCGGCTGAAGGTGTTTAATTAAATTTGATCCAGATACCTGGGTTCCCAGCGTATTTTATCCACAAGAATGTTCAGTCGTTCAGGATCATTGTTGTGCTTGAATTTTGAGAAAGCACAATCCTTTTGAGTGACATTGGCCTTAATGGCTTCTGCACCGACTCTTTTGGCAACTTCCAGAGAGACTTGTCTTAATTGATCCAGATGGGGGCATAAAATTCCGTCTTTAATGTCTTGTTCACTGATAAACTCCGCAACAGCATGGGCTGCTGCTGAAAAAAAGACCGGCAAAACTTCTGATGCGCCTGATACCACGACACCAAGTCCCACACCCGGGAAGACAAATGCATTGTTCATCTGTCCGATTCTATACTCTCTGCCATTATAAGAGACAGGGTCAAAAGGAGAACCCGTTGCCACAAGACCCTTGCCATCAGTCCACTCATAGACATCCTTTGGAAGGGCTTCTGCCCTTTCAGTGGGATTGCTCAGTGGCAGAATAACCGGTCTGTCCGTGTTTTCGCCCACAGCCTTAATGATTTGTTTTGTAAAACATCCGGCCTGTCCTGATGTACCGATCAATACCGTTACTTTCTCATTTTTAATTGTGTTTATTAAGGTATTGTCCTCTGGTGATTTCAGCCAGGCAATTGTTTTTGGATTTTTTGCAAATTTTACTTTATAGGGTTCAAGCTCTCTGTCGGATGTGACAACCCCTTTTGAATCAAGGGTAAAAATCCTCGCCTGGGCATCTTTTTCATTAAGGCCCTGTTCCATAAGTTCAGTCAGGATCTGGTCAGCAATACCAATACCACCTGCACCGGCACCATGAACCAGATAAGTCTGGCCCATCATTTTTTCTTTTTTTACTTTCATGGCTGCAAGGATTCCGGCAAGGGCAACGGAACCGGTTCCCTGGATATCATCATTAAAGGATATCAGTTTTTTCAGGTATTTATCCCGAACGGTAAAAGCAGTCTGTTTTGAGAAGTCTTCCCATTGACATAAGGCGTGGGGAAAATTATTTTTAAAAGCAGTTACAAATTTTTCGAGAAACGCGTAATATTCTTCTCCCTTGAGGCGTTTGTGCCGCCAGCCCAGATAGCCGGGATCATTTAACAGCTCTTCATTATCCGTTCCCACGTCAAGGGATATTGGGATGCCGTGCCAGGGGGCGATTCCTGCTCCCTGGGTATAGAGCATCAGTTTCCCAAGACAAATGGGGATGCCGCCGGCTCCCTGGTCACCAATTCCAAGAATTCCCTGGTTATCCGTTACAACTGCTATCCCGATGTCCTGATCCGTATAGTTGCGCAAAATATATTCCGCATATTCAATATTTTCAGGATAAAAATGGATACCATTTGCTCCTCGGAACAATTTAGAGTACTGCTGGCAGGCTAGACCGACCGTAGGGGTATAGATAATGGGCAAAAATTTTGTAATATTGCTTGCAATGACAGCGTGGGCAAGAACAACATTCCTGTCATAAAGGCTTCTGATATAAATAAATTTTTCAATATCATTTACTTTTTTTTCAATGATATCAAGGCTTGCCTGGAGCTGATCTTCTATGGTTTTTACCCTTGGCGGCAGAAAACCGTTGAGTTTAAGCTTGTGCCTTTCATCAATGGTGAAACCGGTATCCTTATTGATGTTATTGAAGCGAAGGACATCAAAACCCCTTAAGTTAATCTGTACTCCCAGGGTTTCCCCATATTCTCCATACTTAAACTCGTAATGCTTAATTTCCATGGCTAAAAAAAATTCCTTAAATTACAATTTAATAAAAAAATATTTACAAAAAAACAGCGAGGCGTATTATATCATAAATCAGCAATATTTTGTAAAAGAAGAATGAATGAGTTTTATTGGTTGAAAAACATTCATGATGTATGATGCTGTTTTGCCATGTGAAACAAAAAGGATAGTAATGATGAAAAATTCAATGGTTTTTTTTAATGGAGATTATCTTAAAAAAGAAGATGTCAGAATTTCACCAGAGGACAGGGGATTCCTTTTTGGTGATGGGGTTTATGAAGTTATAAAAACCTATAACGGGAAAATGTTTGAATTTGAGGCCCATCTTTCAAGGCTGAAAAATAGCCTGAATGGCCTTGAGATTCAATTTGAACAATTTATTGAACTGGAATCAATATGCCGGAATCTGCTCAATAAAAATGAATTGAGCGATCAGGATGCTGCGATTTATATAGAGATCACAAGGGGGGTTGCAAAAAGGTCCCATTGTTTTCCTGAAGAACCTGTAACACCTACGGTTTATATGATGGCAAATCCATGCCCTTCTACACGAAAGGAACAGGAAAAAGGGGTCAAAATTTTGTTTAAACCTGATATCCGATGGGCAAGGTGTGACATTAAAAGCGTGGCTTTGGTTCCCAATGTCCTGGCAACACAGCAGGCTAAACAAAAAAATGCCGTTGAAACCGTTTTCATAAGAGATGGTGCTGTCACGGAAGGTGCATCATCCAATTTTTTTGCTTTATTGGACAATGTCTTATACACCTACCCTCAAAGCCATTATATCTTATCGGGGATTACCCGAAAGGTTGTGTTGGAATTATGCCCAAAAATCGGGATCAAGGTAAAAGAATACCCTGTGTTGGAATCACATCTTGACAAGGCCGATGAGATGATGATTGTTTCCACCATTAATGAAATCATGCCCGTGATTCAATATGATGATAAAAAAGTGGGTAACGCAACCCCGGGACCTGTTGCCCGAAAACTGCAACAGGCTTTAAGGGAAAAATTATCTATGCTTTGATCATTTGGCGTAATACATAATGAAGTATACCGCCGTTTTTAATGTAATCAATTTCAATATCCGTGTTGAGTTTAACAATAACTTCAAAATTTATTGTTTTGCCGTTTTTCAAGGCGTTAACCACTAAAAGGCTGTTGGGTTTGATCTGGTTTAAGTT
Organism: Desulfobacula sp.; assembly: GCA_023139225.1. Classification (GTDB taxonomy): domain Bacteria; phylum Desulfobacterota; class Desulfobacteria; order Desulfobacterales; family Desulfobacteraceae; genus Desulfobacula. The sequence continues at coordinate 3,139 of JAGLNZ010000286.1, forward strand.
GCTGATTTCAAAGGTTTCATCCCCTTTAAGGCCCAATGTTTCAAAGGATTCCCCTTCTTTGAAAATAAGTGGTAAAACCCCCATGCCCACAAGATTGGACCTGTGTATCCTCTCAAAGGATGTGGCGATAACAGCCTTTATCCCCAAAAGGCTGGAGCCTTTGGCTGCCCAGTCCCTTGAAGAGCCGGTTCCGTATTCCCTGCCACCGAAAACAATCAAATCTGTTTTTTCATCCCGGTATTTTTGGGAAGCATCGAATATATAGTTTTGTTCGTTTTCAGGAAATTTCAGGGTTAAACCGCCGGTATCGGAAACCAGTTGGTTTTTTATCCTGATATTGGCAAATGTGCCCCTCATCATTACCTCATGGTTTCCCCGGCGTGATCCATAGGAGTTAAATTCCAATGGTTCTATACCATTTTTGATAAGGTATCTGCCGGCCGGGTAATCCACAGGAATAGCGCCCGCAGGAGAAATATGGTCTGTGGTGACGGAATCTCCCAGCACAAGAAGGGCTCTGGCAGCCTTGATGTCTTCAAGATCAGATATATTCAGGGAAAAGTCTTTGAAAAAGGGTGGGTTCCTAATGTAGGCAGAATCTTTATCAAACTTGAATGTGGTGCTTTCAGCCACCTCAAGTTCCTGCCAGAGTTTGTCTCCTTTAAAAATATGGGCATACTGGTCTTTGAAAAATTTTTCCCGGACATGGGTTGTAACAAAATGATTAATTTCATCAGCCTCAGGCCAGATGTCATCCATAAATACCGGATTCCCTTTTTTTGAAATGCCAAGGGGTTCTGATGTAAAGTCGATATCAATCCTTCCTGCAATGGCATAGATCACCACAAGAATCGGTGACATTAAAAAATTGCCCGTGACGTCCTGGTGTATTCTTGCTTCAAAATTCCTGTTGCCTGAAAGGACAGACATGACATTCAGGTCATGGGTTTTAATGGATTCTTCAATAAACGGATCAAGGGGGCCGCTGTTTCCGATGCAGGTCATGCATCCAAACCCGGTATTGTTGAAACCAAGCTGCTGGAAATAGTCCATTAATCCGGAATCTGCCAGGTAGTCCAGTACCACCCTGGAGCCCGGAGACAGGGAAGTTTTCACATACCAGGGAACGGACAATCCTTTTTCCACGGCTTTTTTTGCAGCAAGCCCGGCACCGATCATGGTATAGGGATTGGATGTGTTGGTACAGGACGTAATGGCGGCAATCACTATGCTGCCGTTGGTGAGAGCCGTTGATTTGTTATCAGGATTGATTTGAATCTCTTTACTGTTCCCAAGGTCAAATATTTTTGTGGTCTTTTCTTTTACGCTTGAAAGGCCGATCCTGTCCTGGGGTCTTGAGGGACCTGCAATCGAGGTTTCAATCAAAGAAAGATCCACATCTATTTTTTGGGAAAATTTAATGTCATCATCGTGGGTGTTAAAGAATCCGCAGGCCTTGCAATAAGCTTCAACACGAGCGGCAGTTTCGGGCCGGTTTGTTTTTTTCAGGTAATCAAGCGTTTGGTCGTCAACAGGGAAAAATCCGGCAGTGGCACCATATTCAGGAGCCATGTTTGAAATGGTGGCCCTGTCGGTCAATGTAAGATATTTTAATCCAGATCCTGTGTATTCAACAATTTTTTCAACCACATTCTCCTGCCTGAGGATTTGGGTCACATACAGGGCAATATCCGTTGACGTGATCTGTTGTTGCGGTTTGCCGATAAAATTGACACCAATTATTTGCGGAAGGTTCATATAATAGGGCTGGCCCAGCATGACGGCTTCCGCTTCAATGCCGCCCACCCCCCAGCCAAGAACCCCCAGTGCATTGATCATGGTGGTGTGGGAATCTGTTCCCACAAGGGTGTCAGGAAATGCTATAAGACCGTCTTTGGTCTGCTTTGTTGAAACAACCGCTGCAAGGTATTCAAGGTTTACCTGGTGACAGATCCCGGATTCAGGCGGGACAACCCTGAAATTGTCAAAGTTTTTCTGTGCCCATTTCAAAAGCTGATATCGTTCCTTGTTTCGCTGGTATTCTTTTTGGGCGTTTAGGAAAAAAGAATTTTTTTCTTTAAAATGATCCACCTGGATGGAGTGATCAATGATCAGGTCTACAGGGACCATGGGATTGATTGCTTTGGGATCAAGGCCGGCCTTATCGACCGCATCTCTCATGGCGGCAAAATCAACGACAGCAGGCACTCCGGTGAAATCCTGCATCAGGACCCTTGCAGGATAAAATGCAATCAGCTCAGAATTCTGAGTATTGGTTTCATAAAATTTTGCAGCAGTGACAATGTCAGACCATTGAATGGTTCTATCATCCATATTTCGTGCAAGGTTTTCTATCAAGACCCTGGCGGCAAAGGGCAGGTACTTGATTTTAGTTAACCCCATTTTTTCAAGTAAGGTGATATTATGGACGATAAACTCCCGGCTGCCCAGGATAAGTTTTTGTTTTAGACTTATATCGGTCATTCGTTTGCTCCTAAGCGTTTTTATTTTTGAAATTGTTGAAAATTTTAAATCAGTAGGATATTATTAAACTTTAGATAGATCAAGCCTCAATCAATATTAATATAAAACAAAGCCAGCCATGAATGATAAGCCTGTCATATTTATTGACGATAGCGATACCTGTCCCGAGGTCCTTCCTGATAAATTCTGGAAGGTTATGATCATTGATGACGAAAAGTCTATTCACGATATTACCGTTGCCAGTTTAAAGGGATTCATATTCGAAGGCCGGGGCATTCATTTTTTAAATGCCTTTTCCGGGCAAGAGGCCATGGAATTGTTTGCCCTGCACCCTGATACGGCTTTACTGCTTGTTGACGTGGTAATGGAGACCCAGAATGCCGGATTGAATTTTGTTCATTATATCCGGGAGAAATTAACAAATAACCTGGTACAGATTGTTATCCGAACAGGACAGCCGGGAATGGCACCTGAATATGAGGTGATATCAAAATATAAAATTAATGCATATTATTCCAAAACAGAGTTAAAGGTTCAAAAGCTGATCAGTCTTGTAACCACTTCTCTTCGAACCTATAAGCTTTCCATCAGGCTTGACCGGGAACTTGAGAAAAGAAAGCAGGCTGAGATGAGCCTGATAAACCTGAACAAAACTCTGGAAGACAAGGTTAAAAAAAGAACTCGGGAACTGGCACGGGCAAATCAGTTGAAAAGCCAGTTTCTTGCGAATATGAGCCATGAGATCAGAACACCGATGAACGGCATTATAGGCATGTCAAATATATTGATGGATGAAGATCTGACCCCGGAGCAAAAAGAGTATGCCGGTATCATCCAAAGCTCTGCCAACTCTCTTTTGACCGTTATTAATGATATTTTAGACTTAAGTAAGATAGAAGCAGGACAGCTGACCTTTGAACTAAGAAGCTTTTCTATTAAAATGCTTTTAAACGAAGTTGAGTCCATTTTCAGGTTTAAGGCTCAAGAAAAAGGTCTTGGTTTTTCGACACTGGTTTCACAGGAAATACCGCATTTTCTTGTGGGCGATGAAACAAGGATCAAGCAGATTCTCATTAATCTTGTTGGAAATGCCATAAAATTTACAGATACCGGTTTTGTAAGGGTTGCTGCCATGGTTGAAAAAGATTTGAAAGACAGTCTTATCCTTTGTTTTGAAGTGGAGGATACCGGACCCGGGATTGACGAATCCTATAAATTAAAGCTTTTTGACAAGTTTTCACAGCAGGATTCATCCATTGCAAGAGAATATGGCGGTACAGGGTTAGGCCTTGCCATCTCCAAACAGTTGGCCCGGTTAATGGATGGTGATATTAAAGTAAAAAATAAATCAACCAGTGGTGCCATATTTAAAGCCTGGGTAAAGGTCAAAAAACAGTCTTTTGTCACCCAATCATTGGAAAAAGAAGAAAATTCCAAAGAAATGGTAAATGATTTGATAAAAAAAGTCTCAAAATTAAACCTGAATATTCTTTTAGCGGAAGATAATCCCGTGAATCAGAAAGTGATCCTGTTGATGCTCAAAAAAATGAATTTATCCGCCCGGGTTGCGGAGAATGGGGAAGAGGTGCTGACAAAGTTAAAACGATCTGATTATGACCTTATTTTAATGGATGTCAGGATGCCGAAAATGGACGGAATTGAAACCACAAAAATTATCAGAGACCCTGCCTCGGATATTCAACATAAAAAGATACCCATTATTGCATTGACAGCCCTTGCCATGCAGGAAGATGCCAAAAGATGCCTGAAAGCAGGGATGGATCTGTTTCTTACGAAACCGATCCATCCTGAAGAAATTGTTGAATCTATTGCCAAAATATTTAAAGTTTAGGCGGCAATTAAAAATAAATTATTTGTTTTGTTCCTGAACTCTTAAATCTTTTCTTAAAATTTTACCCACATTGGATTTTGGCAGTTCCTGCCGGAATTCAACTTTAACGGGCAATTTATATTTGGCAAGTTTTGTATCGCAATAGTCAATGACGTCGCGTTCAGTCATTTCTTCGCCTTCCTTAAGGATAACAAATGCTTTTACCGCTTCTCCGCGTTTTTCATGGGGGATACCAATACAGCAGGCCTCAAGGATTTTGGGATGTTCAAACAAAACTTCGTCAATATCCCTTGGATATACATTATATCCGCCGCAGATGATCATATCCTTGATACGATCCACAATGTAAAAGTATCCGTCTTCATCCATTTTAGCCACATCCCCGGTGCAGAGGAAGCCATCTTCGGTCAAGGTCTTTTCTGTTTCATCGGGTTTGTTAAGATAGCCTTTCATGATCTGGGGTCCCCGCATGAGAAGTTCTCCTGCTTCATTGATGGGCATTTCTCTTGTTGCATCCTTAAGGTCAACAATTTTGCATTCTGTATCAGGGATGGGAATACCAATACTGCCCTGTTTTCTAACTCCGTTAAAGGGATTGATATGGGTTACCGGTGTGGATTCGGTCAGGCCGAATCCTTCAACAATGATTGAACCTGTTTTTTCCTGGAAATTATTAATGACTTCCAAGGGCAGAGGGGCGCTGCCTGAAAAGCATCCTTTAATGCTTGTAAGATCAGTATGTTCCAGGTCAGGATGGTCGAGCATACCGATATACATGGTAGGAACCAATGGGGCAAAGGTCACCTTAAATTTGCTGATAGCTTCAAGCAAAGGCTCGGGCTGGGGTTTGGGGACCAATACATTGGCCCATCCCATTCTGATGGCAAAATTCATTGAAACCGACATGCCAAAAACATGAAAGATCGGCAGGGCTCCCAGCATGATTTCAGCGCCTTTTTCAAAGGCCGGAAACCAGGCTTCAGCCTGTTGAATCTGGTAACTGATATTTTTATGTGTCAGCATGACACCCTTGGATACCCCTGTTGTTCCGCCTGTATACTGGTACATGGCCACATCATCAATGTTCACGTCTGCCTGGGTATAGTCAGGATCGACCTTTGCAATGACATCTTTGAATTTAAAAAGATTCTTTGCCGGTGTTACATCGGCTGCAAGCCCTTTCTTTTTAGCCACAAGCGGGAATAAAAGGCGTTTAACAAAGGGCAGGTAGTCACCGATAGAGCAATAAACAACGGTTTTAATATTTGTTTTTTTTCGAAGTTTGACCATCCGGTTGGCAAGAAGATCAAGTGTAATAAGAAAGGTTGAATTAGAATCGGTAAACTGGTGTTCCAATTCCCTGTCGGAATAGAGGGGATTGTTAAGAACAACAATGCCTCCGATTTTAAGGGTGGCATAATAGGCTACGACACAGGGGATGACATTGGGAAGCAGTATGGCAACACTGTCGCCTTTTTTTATTCCGAAACCCTTTAACACAGCAGCAAACCTTGCCACCATTTCATTGAGCTCCTTGAATGACAGTGTAAATCCCTGGAAAATCAAGGCCGGATTGTCCGGAAAGTTTTGGAAGGATTCTTCAAGATATTGGGGAATCAGGATATCCTTGAAGTCAATAGCGCCCTTTACACCCTGCTCATAAGAGTTAAGCCATATTTTTTTTTCATAATCATTTTGGTCGGACATTTTCATCTCCTTTCGATTTTTTTAAGAGTTAAAAAAGGATACCTTATTGGTTTGATAAAAAGAAACAATACTTCATGTCAAGGAAAAAATAAACATTGTTTACTTGGTTGAATGCTATTCTTTAAAATAAATACAGGTATCTGGACCTTTGCAGCCCATTTGTCTTGGAAAAAAGTGATTTTTTATGATAGGTTGCCGCCCATGAAAGTTATTAAAATAGGAGGCGGGTGTCTTAAAGACGGACCGGCGGCCAAAAAAATTATCGACCTGATTGCCAAAAGGGGACAAGGAGATATTTTTGTTCTTTCAGCCTTTTATGGTGTGACAAATATTTTAATCGCAGGTATCCAGAAAGCACTGGGAAATGAAGATGATATCCCGTCAATTATTACCCGGTTAAAAACAATGCACAATACCATTATTAAAAGCCTGATTGATGATGGGAACAAGAGAAAACAATTATCCAGGGATCTTTTTACAATTTTCCAGAAGCTGGAAAGATATTATTACGGCATCAGCTTTACCAGGGAAGCCACTCCCAGAATGAAGGACATGATTGCTACCTTTGGAGAGCGGATTTCTGCGGTCATCCTTGCAAAGTCATTGGCAAGCATGGGAAAACAAAGTTGCTGTCTTTTACCTGAAGACGCCGGGATTATTTCCAACGGCAAGTTCATGGATGCCTCGGCCATTATGACAAAGACGTCAAAAAATCTAACAGCTGCAATCGGTTCCGTTATGACCCCCCGAATGATTGTTTTTATCCCGGGGTTTTACGGTGTAAGTGAATCAGGGGATATTACCACCTTTGGCCGGGGCGGATCAGATTATTCGGCAGCGGTTGTGGCAGCGTCCATCAATGCGGATGTGCTGGAAATCTGGAAGGATACCCAGGGATTTATGACAGCTGATCCCGATAATATTCCCCATTGCAAATTGATTCCGGAACTCACTTATGAAGAAGCAGCAGAGTTATCCTATACAGGAGCCGGTATCTTGCACCCCAGAACCGTTGAACCTGTAAAAAGGGCAGGGATTGGTATTGCCATTAAAAACACTTATCAGCCGGATGCCCCGGGAAGCCTTATTACAAAAAATGCAAACACTGCCAGAAAAATTGTTAAAAGTGTTTCCTATACAACAGATATTTCTGTATTGAAAATTTATGCAACAGGTATTGGGGCAAGATTTGGGATTTTATCCCTGATTACGGAGAATCTGGCGTCTTCGGCAATTAATATTAAGTCTGTGGTCACTTCTCAAACCTGTATCAGCCTTTTGCTGTCAAGAAGTGATATTGAAAAAGGACATAAAAGTATAAAAAAAATCAGGCCCGTCCCTTTCAGAAAGTCATCCATTGTAACCAATGTGGCACTGGTCAGTATTGTGGGTGAAGGACTTCAAAATAACAGGGGTGTTGCTGCAAAGTGTTTTACAGCAGTTTCCGATGCCAATGTGAATATTGAGATGATCTCATTTGGCACATCCAATGCTGCATTGTATTTCCTTGTCCATGAAGACAAGCTGGATATAACCATTAATGCACTGCACAATATATTTTTTGATTAGTCCAGAAGGGACGAACCGGATCGCCGTTTTCTTGACGACACACTCTGTCCGATAATCCATCCTATCAGTAAAACTCCGACACCGGATAGAAACCATTTGATCATACCGGTTTTAAAAAGGTCTTTATTTTTTGTCTTCAAGATCTCAAGCTCTTTGGAAAGCGTGGTGTTTTCCTTTTGAAGTATTTTATTTTCTTCAACAATTTTTTGGATATTTTTAGATTGTTTGATCAAAGTATTGTATTTTTCCCGGGCTTTTGAAAGTGAACTGCTTAATTTTTTTTGTTCATCCAAAGCTGTTTTTAAAGATATTTCAAGGGACCGGGTTGCTTGAGAATATTCACTTTCCTGTGACAAGAATTTTTCTTTAAGCGTTCCCGTGTTTGAACTTAATTTTAAAATTTTGTTTTCAAGTGTTTTATTTTTCTGGCTTAATTGATCGATAATGACAGTTTTGGGTAATTCAAAAATGATAAATTTTTTATCTACCCATCCGATTTCTTTGGATTGCAGCTCAACTTTGTAGAATCCATTTTGTTCTTCAAGGATAGAGACAAGGGTGTTGCTTTTTAAAGTTTTTATTACAGAATAGGAGTTGCCCGGTCCCTGTCTGAAAGTTAACAGCAGCATATCTGAAACCCAGCCGGTTTTAGAAAAAGAAAGCTGCGGAAATAAACAAGGTATTGTAATAAATATAATCAAATGAAAAATAAATTTTCTCATGTTTCTTGTGCCTCCATTAGTTTTTTTTGTTTCAATAGCAATCATTGGCCAATTTTACAATAAAAAACTCTTGCCAAGATATGTCCAACAAGAGTATCAATCAGGTTTATGGTGTTAATTTTTAAAAAATCGGGTACGATTAAATGAACCAGTCATTTTATCATAAATTGTGTATCACAAATATTCTCAACGGTGTTGCAGAAGGACTTTCCAAATTTTCCCATCCCAGCAAAGTTGTTCTTATTTTTGCAGCGGCAGAAGATGACCCGATCTCTGTTTTTGATCCTCAGAATATTTTAAGGGGCCACGAATCAAAGCTGAAAGAGGTTTTTCATGACAATCAGGATGAATGGCGACGGGGCATCAAAGAAAAAATTTCTAACCAGCCCCAAGGGTATATGGTACCCGAAAACGACCTGGCATTGTCTGGTTTAATTTCTTACGGCGGCTGCTGCAAAGATTTTTTTTACCAGATGTGGCTTACGGATCACCACCCGGATATGTGCTCCATCCATCCCACGGAAAGATGGCTGGAACAGGCAGCCTGCCTGCTGGTTCATGATTATAATTCAAGAACGGCTGCCATAAATTCCTCAGATTATGTATTGAAAAATTATTCCCTGCAGGCCATTGCAGATTTCATCGTTGATGAAAGGGATAAGAACCTTGGGTTTGACAGCAAAATTTTGATCCCGCCCATTTTAAACAATATTTTAAATATTTCCAAGACACGAGAAGAGGGTGCGTGGGCCAGGGGGACCCTTTTTTTTACAGATCCCCAGAGGCTCAAAGAGATATCATTCATAACCAAAATTCAAAAACATGAGCGTCCTGTGACCAGTAATGTGAAACATATCAGGAAACTTCTGGTTGCAGTTGAAAATTCCGATAGAAAGCTGGTGTCGGACGGTTGTACCATTATTGGGATTACAGACTCTGATATCCCGGACTATGTAATAACAGCCCAGTTCAGTGGGGATCACGGGTTTTTAAAACTTGGTACTGAAAGAATAGCTTCTTTTTTTGACGGCAGCTTTCATTCAACTACCCGGGAAGCAAAAATGGTTGAGTTAGAAGAGCTTTTACTGGATTCAGACCTTGATACGGAAAAATCCACCCTTTTATTTCAAGTTATTTCACACCTTGTCCATAGCGCAGGAAGCGGAAGACACGGCTGCACCCTGGTGATTGATCTGAATGAAATGCCTGTTCATTTATCCGGTCATGTGCTGGAGCCGTCTTTGAGCCTTCTGGAACCTAAAAATATTAAACTTGCCTGTTCTCTTTTAAAGATCGATGGTGCCGTTCATATTACTTCGGATCTGTGTATTCATGGATTCGGATGCTTACTGGATGGGAAAACCATTAACTGGGAAAACATGGCAAGAGGTGCAAGATATAATTCTGCCTTAAGATTTTCTGCTGATTACAGCCATGTCACTGTAGTGGTTGTATCAGCAGACAGGCCGGTATCCATTATTTATAATGGTATTGAGATAAACGCTTTCAGCCATTGGAGACCTGTGTATCAATATACACCGGAACCTGTGACCCTGAAAAAATATTTGAATGGAGTAATATTATGACACATCACCACGATCACAGTCACGGTCATTCCCATGATCACGACCATGACCATTCCCACGACCATGATCATTCCCACGGCCATGGGCACTCACATAGTGACACCCATGACCATAGCCACCCCCATGAGCTGACCTTTGAACAAAAGCTGGAGAAACTATTTTCCCATTGGATTGATCACAATGAGAGTCACAAGGATACGTTTTTTACCTGGGCAGGTAGGGCAAAAGATGCAGGACTTGATACAGTTGCAAAAAATATTGAAACGGCCGGGCAATTGTCCGAAGACGTTACCCGGCAACTTAAGGAGGCATTAAAGAATCTTAAGGGATAAGAACCTGTCTGATCCTTATAAGTGCCCAGTCAATGTCTTCTTTTGTGATAACCAATGGCGGGGCAAACCGGATAACATGTTCATGGGTCTCTTTGCAAAGGAGGCCCTTTTCCATTAGTTTTTCACAAAAAGGTCTGGCACCGCCGACATCATGTTTTAATTCAACACCGATAAGAAGTCCTTTTCCCCTGACCTCTTTGATGTAAGGACTTGGGATTTCCTTGAGTTTTTTCTGGAAATAATTCCCGAGTTTTGCTGCATTTTCAATCATACCTTCATCAACCAGAACTTTTAAAGCCTGTCTTGCCACGGCACAGGCCAATGGATTCCCACCAAAAGTGGAGCCATGCTCACCCGGGAGAAAGACGCCTAAAACCGCTTCATTGGAAAGAACGGCTGAAACAGGATAGCAGCCTCCGGATAAGGCCTTGCCGATCAATGTGACATCGGATTCAACCCCTTCGTGCTCTTCGGCCAGAAATTTTCCGGTTCTGCCAAGGCCTGTCTGAATTTCATCAAATACCAGGGCAACATTGTTTTTTGTGCAGATATCTCTGACAGCTTTTAAATATCCTTCGGGCGGAACAATTACACCTGCTTCACCCTGGATGGGCTCCACAAGGAATGCTACAGTATTTTTTGTAATGGCATCTTCAAGGGCTTTGGCATCACCAAAAGGAATGGCGTGAAATCCCGGAGTGAACGGGCCAAATCCGTCCTTATACTGTTCTTCTGTAGAAAATCCAACAATGGTCAGGGTTCTTCCATGGAAGTTGTTTTCGCAAACAATAATCTCGGCTTTGCCGTCAGGGATATTTTTTGTCCGGTATCCCCATTTTCTAACGGCCTTAATCACTGTTTCCACAGCTTCGGCACCACTGTTCATGGGAAGTACCATGTGGGAATTGGTCAATTTGCAGATATCTTTATAAAACAAAGAAAGCTGGTTATTTCTAAATGCTCTGGATGTTATGCAGAGCTTATCAAGCTGTTCTTTCATTTTTTTAATGATTCTCGGGTGGCAGTGTCCCTGGTTAACTGCGGAATAAGCTGCAAGGCAATCCATATATTTATTGCCTTCAACATCCCAAACCCAGATTCCTTCCCCTTTTTCAAGTACGACATCCAAGGGTTTGTAGTTTTTGGCACCAAATTTATTTTCCAGTTCAATAATTTCTTTTGTGTCCATTTTTTTCCTCTTTTAAAAAAATATATTATATTCCAATTTTATTAGCATAAAATCAAAAAAAAGTTAAGAAAATTGGTTAATACCCTAAATTGTATCTGAGAGAGTACGGGCAGATTTTTTATACAATTGTGATACCAGTATCCCTGCCAGCATCAGGGTGCATCCAAAAATAGCACGTCCTGAAAGAATTTCATTTAGAATGATCCAGCCGCCAATGGCTGCAACAACTGATTCAAAGCTGAAGATAATCGCAGCATGGGATGCCGGGCTATTCTTCTGCCCGTAGATCTGGAGTGAATATGCCACGCCCACAGATAATACCCCGCCATAAATTAAAGGAATGGAAACTTTTAAAATATCTGCAAGAATAAAGGTTTCAAAGACAATGGCCACCAACAGGCTTAAGAGTGCACAAACCATGCATTGGACCAGTGAAAGCAACACTGTGTTAAACCGGTTGGAAAGCCGGCCGATAATAATCAGGTGAAAAGCAAAACAGATGGCTGAAAAAAGAATTAGAAGATCTCCAAAGTTCATGTTCAGGTCTTTGGACACACTTAATAAATACATGCCGGCGCTGGCAAGGATTGCCCCGATCCATGTTCCAAGGTAGGTTTTTTCCTGTTTAAGAAAAAGGTTTAAAAAGGGAACAATGACAACATAGAGTCCTGTGATAAACCCGGCTTTGCCGGCGGTTGTGTAGACAAGCCCAACCTGTTGCAATGAGATGCCGCAAAATAAAAAAAGACCTGCAATGGTCCCTGATTTTATAAGACCCTCATTGTTTTTATAGGATGTTCTTTTGCGGGTTAAAAAAATAATGGGTAATAAAGAAAGACATCCTAAGACAAAACGAATACCATTGAAAGTAAACGGGCCGATATGATCCATCCCGATTCTTTGTGCAACAAAAGCTAAGCCCCATATGGTCGCAACAAATATTAAAATAAAATCTGATTTAAAAGCGGCTGATTTCATGGTATCCAAAAATATGTTAAACTCAAAAAAAGATTCAATTTAAAAAAAGGTTAAAATATCGAGTCGAGTTGTTTAAAAAAAATATGTTCTAATACTTAAAATAGAGGTTCGTCAAGAAAATAAATGGATAAAGGCACAATCATTCAAAAAGAAATGGCCGGGCAGCGATTGATGTTGGGATTTGACGGCATTGAACTCAACGATGACTTAAAATATATTATTGGTGATATCAAAGCCTGCGGTATCATACTTTTTAAAAGAAATATCAAAAGCTGGGAACAGGTGGCATCCCTTTGTCAAGCATGCCGGGACTATGCAAAGTCATGCGGCATCCCGCCGCTGTTTATCTCAATAGACCAGGAAGGCGGGGTGGTTGCAAGACTAAAAGAGCCTTTCACAGTGTTCAAGGGGAATCCCTTTATTGAATCTATTGCACAAGCAAGGAATTTTGCCATCATCACAGCCAATGAATTAAAACAGGTTGGTATCAACATGAATTTTGCCCCTGTTCTGGATATTGCACCCAAAGGGGTGGACAGCATTATGAAAGACCGGGTGTTTAAGGGAGAAGCCAAAAATGTTTCAACCCTTGGCATGGAAGTGATCCATACCTTGCAGGAAAACGGCATCATGGCCGTGGCCAAGCATTTTCCGGGTATTGGCAGAACCATTAAAGATTCCCATTTTCACCTTCCGGTGCTGGATATTGATCTTGAAACTCTTAAACTTTCCGACATGGTTCCGTTTGTGGATGCAAAAAATAAAGGCGTCTGCGGGATAATGCTGTCACATATTCTCTACCCCCGGCTTGATCGCCTGTGGCAGGCAAGCCTGTCGCCTTTTATTGTTAACGATTTGTTACGCAGTCAAATGGGATATGACGGCCTTGTGATGACCGATGATCTGGATATGAAGGCCATTGGCCATGATATGAAAACCTGCATCCAGCAGATTTTAAAATCTGGAATTGATATGGCCCTGATTTGCCATAAAGGCCCTAATATTAATATTGCTTATCATGAAATCATAAGGCTTCTCAATGAGAATGAAAGTTTTTATTTAACAGGGAAAAAATCGGTTGAAAGAATTTTAAGGTACAAGAAAAAATTTCTGCAGGAATAAGGCTAATTTATTTTATTTTTTGAAAACACATCATGGTCAAGATTGCATGTATTCCCCTGTTGAATCATGGTGTATCCTCTTGCTGCAACCATGGCGGCATTGTCTCCGCAAAGTTCGGAAGGCGGAGCAAAAATTTCGATCTTTTTGTCTTTTGCTTTTTTAGATAATTTTTCTACAAAGGTTTTGTTGGCGGAAACACCGCCTGCAATACCAATGCGTTTGCATTTTTTAGCTTTAGCTGCATTGATCAGTTTTTGTGAAAGCACATCAATGACGGCTTCTTGAAACGAGGCGGCAATCTGTGCTTTTTCATCATCTGTGGTGATATTGTTATCATGGATATACCGTGCCACGGACGATTTCAGCCCGCTGAAACTAAAATCAAAACTGCCTTTTTCAAGCATTGTCCTGGGAAAAGAAATTACATCAGGGGATTTTGTTTTTGCAAGGCTTTCAATTATCGGACCACCAGGGTATCCTAATCCCAGCATTTTTGCCACCTTGTCAAAGGCTTCTCCGGCAGCATCATCCCTTGTCTGTCCCAAAAGTTCAAAATTATCATATGAGGTTACATAATAGATATTGGTGTGGCCTCCGGATACCACCAGGGCAATAAAGGGGAAGCCGGGTTGTTTCTTCATTAAAAATAATGAATAGATATGGGCTTCCAAATGGTTGACACCGGCAAAAGGAAGATGTCTTGCAAAGGCAAATGATTTTGCAAAGGTAAATCCCACCAAAAGGGCACCGATAAGCCCTGGCCCCCTTGTTGCGGCAACTGCATCAATATCCTTGATTTTGATGTTTGCTTTTTTTATGGCTTCGTCCACCACCGGGGTAATGGCTTCGATGTGCATTCGCGAAGCAAGTTCCGGTACAACACCGCCATATTTATGATGAACATCAATTTGAGAGGCGATTACCGAAGACAGAATGTTTGTACCATCCTGAACAATTGAGGCTGCGGTTTCATCACAGGATGATTCAATCCCGAGGAGTATCATGATACAATATAATGATAAGACCTGTCAGGTCTAAACCCATTGGGTCTGTTTTTCATTATTTTCCCTGGATTCTATCTCGCCGATGAAATATGCTTTTTCATTCATTGCGCCCAGCCTGTCCATAACTTCCTGGGCAGATGTGTCAGGCACAACAATTACCATGCCAATGCCATTGTTAAACGTTCTTTGCATTTCAAAATCCGAGACAGATCCCTCTTTTTGAAGTATTTTAAATACAGGCGGGATTTCCCAGGCGTCTTTGTGAACAATGGCTTTACAGGCTTCAGGGATTACCCGGATGATATTTTCATCAATACCGCCACCGGTGATGTGTACCAGGCCGTGAACAGGCAAGTCTCTTAAAAGGCTTAATATGGTGGGAACGTAAATGGTTGTCGGCTTTAAAAGTTCTTCTCCAAGGGTGGTGCCAAGGTCATCAAGCTTGGTATTTACATCATATTTGCATTTATCAAAAAAGATTTTTCTGACAAGGGAAAAGCCATTGCTGTGTATACCGTTTGATCCGATTCCGATGAGTTTATGATCATTTCTGATATATGAACCGTCTATGATCTTATCATTGTCTACAATACCCACACTGAATCCGGAAAGGTCGTATTCACCATCCTGATACATTCCCGGCATTTCTGCAGTTTCTCCGCCGATCAAGGCGCATCCTGCTTCATTGCAACCTTTTGCAATTCCTAAAATAATTTTTTCAGCCACTTCATTGTTAAGAGCTCCCATGGCAAGATAATCAAGGAAAAATAAAGGTTTGGCACCTTGAACAATAATATCGTTAACACACATGGCCACAAGATCAATGCCGATGGTATCATGTTTGTCCATCATAAATGCGATTTTAAGCTTGGTTCCAACCCCGTCGGTTGAACTGACCAGAACCGGATTGGAGATATTGGAAAGATTCAGGGAAAAAAGGCCGCCAAAACCACCGATTTCACCCATCACACCTGATCGTGGTGTGGATTTTGCGATATCTTTAATTCGATCAACAAGTTGGTTTGCTTTGTCGATATCAACACCTGAATCTGCATAAGTTAAGGGGTTGCTCATATAAGGTCACCTTTATTTATTTCGTTGATTAAGTCTGTCAAAAAACCCTTTAATGATAAACATACTGCGCCCAAAAGTCAAAAGCTTTTTGACATCGGCATTTGAATATTGTATCTACTTTAATTTTAAACACAGCTTAATATCGGAGAAGTAAAAGCGAATGGAAACGATCAATATTGGAATACTAGGGTATGGTATTGTTGGTGCCGGCGTGGCAAAATTGTTAAAAGAGAAAAAACAATTGCTGGAATCCAGAATCGGTGCTGTTTTAAACCTTAAGACCATTGCTGATATTGATACGACCACAGACAGAGGTATTGGTATCGGAACCACCACCCTGGTTTCCGATGCAAACCAGATAATTGATGATCCCAAAATCGATATTATTGTAGAGACCATTGGGGGAGAAACCATTGCCAGGCAGTTTATTTTAAAATCTCTTGAAAACAAAAAACATGTGGTAACAGCCAATAAAGCCCTTATGGCAAATTATGGGAACGATTTGGTCAAGGCCGCCAGGAAAAATCTGGTTGATTTAGCCTTTGAGGCAAGCTGTGGAGGCTGTATGCCGATTATTAAGAGCTTAAGAGAATCCCTTGTGGCTAATGATATTAAATCCATGTCAGCGATTTTAAACGGGACCTGCAATTATATCCTTACCAAAATATCCAAGGATGGATCAAGTTTTGAAGACGCTTTAAAGGATGCCCAGGAACTTGGGTATGCTGAAGCCGAACCCTCTCTGGACATCGATGGATTTGATACGGCCCATAAACTTGCCATTTTAAATTCCCTGGCCCATGGCATGGAGATTAATTTAAAGGATATTCATGTGGAAGGTATCCGTAATATTACACCGGTGGATATTGAATTTGCACGATCATTCGGATACACCATCAAGCTTCTGGCCATTGGAAAAATTCGTGAAGACCATGTGGAAGCAAGGGTGCATCCCACAATGATACCCGGCTCAAACCCTTTGTCCCATGTCGATAAATCCATGAATGCCATTGCCATAGATGCCGATGCTACAGGACAAACCATGCTGTATGGTCACGGTGCCGGCATGATGCCGACGGCCAGTGCTGTTTTAAGTGATATCGCTGATATTGCAAGAAATATTATTTCAG
>JAGLNZ010000287.1 GCA_023139225.1 Desulfobacula sp.
AATGGTAACTTCATACCCTGTTTTAGCAGCATCAAGGGCAGCCGCCATACCGGTTACACCACCGCCCAATACAAGGATCTTTTTTGAAAACGATTCTGTCTTATAGGGTTCAGGAAGGTTTACTTTTTGAATTCTGATCATACCCATTTTGATATAATCTTCAGCTTTCATCTGAACGGGATCAAAATGTTCTTCATCATCCTTTTGATCTTCTTCAAGCTTAGGATAAGTTTCTCTTGAATGTGGCCAGACAACACCTTCTCTCAAGTTAACTCTTTCAATGATGCAACCGTCAAAATTGAACACGTCAAAGTTAACACGCCGTGAGCAGGCACAGATGGCCATGGCGTTAACTTTTTCATCATCAATATCTTTTTGAATTAATTCTACACCTTCCTTGGAGCACAGAAACGGGTGGGTGGTACAATTTATGCCCTCTTCATCAGGAACATCCACTAGATCTTCCATGTCGAGGGTATCACCGATTCCACAGCCTGTGCAGATATATACTCCGTATTTTTTATCCATGATTCTCCTCTACCTCCTTACAAGGGTCTGAATGGCTTTAAGTGCCATGCCTGTAGCATTCTGGTTAGATGTTACAACATCAGCAGGCTTATTGGCACAACCTGCTGCAAACATACCGCCTTTTTTAAAGTCGTTTACTATGAAACCATCAGGGTTGTAAGTCAGATCCGCATTGGGTTTGTCAATGGCACAATTCGGCTGCATACCGGTTGCAAGTACGAGCATGTCCACGGTCTGTCTTACTTTTTCACCGGTGATAGTGTCTTCGGCAACCAGGTTGATATTTCCGGAACCCGGCTCTTCTGAAACCTCGGCAACTTTGCCTTTTACAAAGAAGACATTTTCATCCTCTTTGAGTTTTGCATAGAACTTTTCATATTTCAGGCCGGGTGTTCTAAGATCAATATAATAAATATAGATTTTTGCTTCGGGGTATTGTTCTCTGATATAAGTGGCATGTTTTAAAGATGCCATGCAGCAGATATAAGAGCAGTAAGGCAGGTGATTTTCATCCCTGGAGCCTGCACACTGTGCAAATGCAATGGTTTCAGGTGCTTTGTCATCAGATGGACGAACAATTTTGCCGGAAGTAGGACCGTTTAAGGATGCCAATCTTTCAAGCATCATATTGGTGATGATATTCTGGTATCTGCCAAATCCGAGATTGTCAATTTTTGTGGCATCATAAGGTGTCCACCCTGTGTTCCAGACAACGGCGCCCACTTTAAGGTCTATGGTTTTTTCTTCCATATCAAAATCAACGGCATCATATTTACAGGCCTCTTTGACTTTGTCGCGGTCATCAGTACTCATGGCAGGATCCATTATATACCGCATGGGAAATGCCATATTATGCGGAAGATATGCGGCTTTCCTGCGATCCATGCCAAAGTTGAAATCATTGGAAATTTCAGTATCACAAACTTTTGCACATTCGCCACAGGCAGTGCAGTTTTCATTTACATATCGAGGCGATGTTTTTACACTGACAGTGTAGTCACCGGCAGTGCCTGTTACATTTAGTACCTCTGACAGTGTGAATACTTTAATGTTTTTGTTGTCCTTGAGTCTTCTGTAATTAATTTCAAGTCCGCAGGTAGGCGGGCAAAGTTTGGGGAAGTAATGCTTTAACTGGGATACTCTTCCGCCAAGGGATGCTTCCTTTTCCACAAGGAAGACCTCATACCCCACTTCGGCAGCTTC
>JAGLNZ010000288.1 GCA_023139225.1 Desulfobacula sp.
TTGAATTATTAAGCGCTCTAAAAATCAAAAATTCACCCCCAAAATGCTGTTGAAGATTCCATACAATTCCCTGGCAGCCAGGGTGCCATAAAAACAATGGTTTTCACAGCAGTTGTATTCAACCTTGTTTATGAAGTCAAGAATGATGATAATAGAAACTTATTTAGATCAATGATAGCTGAAAAACACCATGCATATCAAGGATAAGTCCTACCCTTCCATCTGCAAGAATGGCACCGCCTGCAAAACACGATACATTCTCCAGATTTTCCCCAAGGCTTTTGATAACATATTCGTCTTTACCGATCAGCTCGTCAATGACCAGACCTCTTTGTCCATCCTTTGATTCAACCACCACCACAAGGCTTTCCCAAGGGGGCGCTGCCGCTTCTTTCATTTTGAACAAGTGCTTTAACCTGATCAGGGGAATCAGCTTGTTTTCCTGTTTTATCATTTCGCCCTTGCCTTCAACGGTAAAGCAGATGCTTTCCTCCGGCCTGAACACTCTTTTGACTGCTATTGTCGGGACCACATATTTTTCTTTGCCCACCCTTACCAGCATGCCGTCAATGATCGCCATGGTCAGCGGAAGGCTGATGGTGAACTTTGTTCCTTTGCCGCTCTTAGCACTGATACTAAGATGACCCCTGAATTTTTCTATCCCGTTTTTAACGACATCCATACCAACTCCCCTGCCGGAAATATCTGTAATTTTTTCAGCAGTGGAAAACCCGGGCTCAAGAATCAAATCATAAATCTGGGCATGGGTGAGTTTTTCATCCTTTGAAACAAGACCTGCGCTCAAGGCTTTCTCTAAAATTTTATCCCTGTCAAGTCCTTGTCCATCATCTTCAATTTCAATAATGATATTCCCGCCTTTATGATAGGCCCTTAGTGTAATCTTTCCCTGGGCAGGCTTTCCCATTTCAAGCCTTTTTTTTGCTGATTCAATACCGTGATCCACAGAATTCCTGATCATATGCACCATGGGTTCATAAAGGGCATCCACCACATTTCTGTCGATCTCGGTCTCTTGTCCTACCATATCAAGGGTCACCTGTTTACCTGACTTTTGAGAAAGATCCCGTACCAGCCGAATCATTTTCATGAAGGTTGACTTGATGGGAATCATTCTCATGGACATGGAAATACTCTGCATCTTGCTGACAATTTGTCCCAGATGCACAATACTCTGATAAAGGGACGAATCTTCTGATGCTTTCTGCCTGACCATTGACTGGGCAATCACAAGTTCCCCTGCATAATCCACAAGGTCATCCAGTTTGGATGTGCTCACCTTAACCTGGTTTTCCACTGGTCGGGCTGTTTTTTTCTGATCCCTTAAGGCAGCATCCACATCTTTTGCTTTTGCCTTGTTTTCATTAATAAGTATTTCTCCCAGTTTTTTCTTTGGGTTTTTTTTCTGGGATTTAAGCGAGTCGTCAAGCGTATCTTTATCAATCACTCCTTTCCTGACAAGAATCTCACCGATGGGTTCATGGTCAGCATTGCCAAGACTCATCTGCAGGGTTTGAAGTCTGTCCTTCAACCTTGTGATATCAACATCATCATCCCTTAACCGAATTCCATTGGCAAGCCCCTGTTTTACCCTTGATATCAAAAATTTCAACACATCCACAGATTCAAGGATGGCATCGGTTGCGATATCATTAATGAGAAATTCCCCGCTCCGTGCACTGTCCAGAAAATTTTCCGTTGCATGGGAAAGGATGTTAATTTTATCCAGGGATAAAAATCCTGATACGCCTTTTATGGTGTGAAACGGTCGAAATATATTATTCAGGATCTCCATGTCGGAAGGGTTCTGTTCAAGCTCGATAAGGCTGACTTCAATACTTTCAAGGTTCTCTTGTGCCTCTGACACAAAGTCGACCAATATTTCCATATCCTGTTCTAAAATAATCTGCGATTCCTCAGGTTTATTGACCTCATCTTGGGGACTATCAGAATCTTCAACAAATTCCTTAAAAAAAGACGGATTCAACTTCATGAGCACATCAGACGTATCAAAACCAAAATCAGCACCTCTTTTTAAATGACGTAATACTGCTTTGAGAAGAACCAAGCCTTCCTCAACAGGTTCCATATCATGGATATTCTCAAGGACCATTGTTTCGATATATAGTTTACAGGCAATGGCCACATCAAGAAAGGATTCGGGAAAGACTGTTTTTGCCCGGCTGATAACTTCAGTTAAGATATTGAGCATTTCTCCGAGTTTCGGGATTTCATCCGGGCAAAAACCTGCAATCAAACCCGAGAACGTATTAAGATCTCTTTCCATGCATTTAATAACATCTGTAGTCGGTTTGACCGGTGCATCCAAAACAATCAGGTCTTCCATTGGTTCCTGTACGGCAATATATGTCATGGTACTATCTCATTTTTTAAATTATTCTGCATTCTCTCAACGGGCAGCTGAATGCCGCCCGTTGGTTTATTATTTTTTAAGATTAAAAATTTTCAAAGTTATCGTCTTCGTCAAAGGGGATGACCTGATCCGGTCTGATTTCTTTGGTTCCTGACTGCAGCAGTTTTCTTTCTTGTACCGGGCCGGCCTGATAATTTGAAGCAATGTGTTTCACATTTTTTTTTGTTGTTACACTTAAGGCTTCCCCGTTGCTGCCGGAAATCACCATAACAAGATCCCCAACATATGCCTTGAGCTGTTCTGCCTGGGCATTCATTTCTTCTGAGGCAGAAGCGGATTCTTCAGCATTGGCAGCATTCTGCTGTACAACCTTGTCCATTTCCGAAACCGCAATATTCACCTGGTCAATTCCCTGGGACTGTTCATTGGATGCCTCGGAAATTTCTGCAACTAGTTCTCCGACCTTTCCGGCACTTGCCGCAACCTTGCCAAAAGCATCATTGGTCCTTGAAACAAGATCTGATCCTTCGTTCACTTTTTTCACGGTACCTTCAATCAATGTGGCGGTATTTTTAGCAGCATCAGCAGATCTCATGGCAAGATTTCTCACCTCCTCGGCCACCACGGCAAACCCGGCACCGGCTTCGCCTGCCCGGGCCGCCTCAACCGCTGCATTCAGCGCCAGAAGATTGGTCTGGAATGCTATCTCATC
>JAGLNZ010000289.1 GCA_023139225.1 Desulfobacula sp.
ACCACCTGGTTTGCTTCTTTCATCAAGTTATCTGCATGCCCGGCATTTTCAGCATTCTTCTTTGTCATGGATGCCATTTCTTCCATTGACGAGGAGGTTTCCTCAATGGAAGCTGCCTGTTCCGAAGCACCCTCGGCAAGGGACTGGCTCGATGCCGACACCTGGCTTGATGCTGCTGCAACCTGGTTTGACCCCTCGCCAAGGCCTTCGATAATCCGGTTGATTGGCATAGTAATACCCCGGGCAAACCAGAGTACGCTAACAAGAGTGATGACCAGAAAAATCCCTCCGGCACCAAGAACAACGTTTCGAATCGTATAGACCGGGGCCATAAATTCCGCTTCATTCTGGGTCACACCAATGCTCCAGCCCGTAGTCGTCACAGGAGCAAACCCGGCAATTTTATCAACCCCCTTAAAATTATAATGATCCACACCGGAATTTTGGGCCATCATCTGGCTTGTAATGGACTCCATGCCATTGAGATTGGTAAGATTCAGTTCAAGTATAAACTCCTTGTTGGGATGCGCTATCGTAAGGCCGGTCTTGTCCATCATAAACGGATAACCGGTCTGGCCTATCTTTACCCGGGTAATTTTGTCAGACAATATATCAAGCTTGACCACTACTCCGAAAATACCGGCAAACTGCCCGGAATCGGTTTTCAGCGGTATGGCTACCACGATCACGGGTTTACCGCTGGCCCTTGATCTAACCGGTGTACCGATGCTGATCTTTCCGGTTTTGGCTGAAATGAAATAGTCCCTGTCTGCAACAGATATTTTTTTTGCCCGAAGGGTTCCGCCCGTGCTGTCCGCTATGGTAATACCGCCGGTATCAGCAACAAACAAAAGGTCGTAACTGCTGCCGATCTGTTTAAAAACCTTTACAAAAAATCCGTCCAAAGTTTTTAATTCCATCATGGCATTATCGACCCCGCCTTCCAATACTTTGGTCGCCGCATCCACTACCAGCGGTCCAAGGGCCATTTCCCTGGCCAGCTTAATTTCCTGTTCCATGGCCACATCCGTCATGGCTGCCAGATTCCCGGCAATCTGTGAGGCCTGTGCTTTTGCAATGGTAACCAGCGCATCTGATGATTTATTGATTGAAAAGAGCCCCACTACTGAAAGGGGGATAATAACAGCCAGAATGCCGCCGAGAATAAGTTTGAATTTAAGTGATCGTTTTTTCATTTTTATCATTCTCCATTTAAAATTTGAATTTAATGGTATTATTAATTTTTATTTACTGTCTGATCCAATGAAGACACTTCATCAGCACTCAGTACCCGGTCGATATCCAAAAGGATTTTAACGCGGCCCTCCATTTTGGCCATACCTAGAATATAAGCTATATCCAGGCTGGCACCAAAATTAGGGGTATCCTCAATATCCACGGATCTGATATTTAGGACCTCTGACACCCCATCCACTACACAGCCCACATGGATATGGCCGGACACCCCTTCAATCTCAACCACAATAATGCTGGTCCGGTCTGAATAATCCACCGCAGTCATCCCGAATTTAAGTCGAAGATCCATTACCGGAATGACCTTTCCCCGAAGATTGATGACCCCTTTTACAAATTCAGGCGTCCGGGGAACTGAGGTTATGGGCATCATTCCAATGATTTCCTTTATTTTTAAAATACTGATACCATATTCTTCATTGGCCAGTATAAAGGTCAGGTATTTGCCTTCTCTGTCTGTCATGACCTTTAATGCTTGATCCATTGTTTCTGAAGCTTCAGCCATTTTACTTTATCTCCTTTGTTTTCTTGAGTATTTGCCCCAAAACAGAAGCAACATCCTGCAAATTACTGTCAATATAGCTGACAAAACTTGTTTTCAATTTTAGCCCCAATGCAAGCGTATCTTTGTTTCTGTCAGGCAAAATCAAAATAACCCGGATATTATCAAAAAGAGGGTTCATAACATTGAATTGAACCAGCTCATCTTTAGAGGCAACCAGAAGAATTATCACAGATACGTTGTTCAATGGCCGGCGAAGTATTTGAAAAAGAAGCTCAATTGAGTTGTATGTTTCGACCTGCATTCCAGGGACCCGTGCCTGGATAATATTTTCGAGCCGTTCTCCAGTATCCTTGATTCCATTTGCGTACAAGATAGTTTTCATTTCTTGACTCCCCTGTTCCATTCCTTTTTTAATTAATAAAAGGCTTTTATCTCTTTATTTCCAGATATAGCAGGAAGTATGCCACATTAATTTATATTAATTTTCTTATGTTATAACAGTATGTTACAATTTAAAAATATGGATTCACCATGGAATTCAAAGGCATATTCCTATAAATAGGAAGAATGTCATTCCTGTTTTTAAGAATCAAAAATAAAAAAATCGGGTTCACTGTTCAAGGCTTTGCTGACGGCCCGGCCAAGTTCACTGGCGATCATTGGTTTCATGAGCATATCTATAATACCGTTTTCTTTAATCATCCGGGACGTCAATCCCTCGCTGAAACCCGTACAGAGAATAATGGGGATGTCAGGCCTTGCCGATATCAACTGGTTTGATAATTCAAGGCCGGTCATGTGAGGCATTGCCATATCTGTTAACACTAGATCAAAATCATTGGGATTTTGTTTAAATTTTTCAAGCGCCTCCTGGCTGGCGGTCATGCCGGTAACTGTATATCCTAGTTTTAAAAGCACTTGCCGAGTCCAGTCAACAATCGAGTCTTCATCATCCACCAGAAGGATTCTGCCCTCACCTTTCATGAGAAGAGGATCAAAGAAAACGTCACTGGTTACAGGTTCTCCCTTGTGTTCCGGCAGCAGCACCTGGAAAGTTGTCCCCATGCCGGGTTCACTATAGGCTGAAATAGCACCATCCATGCCTTTAATGATCCCGTAAACTGTTGACAGGCCCATTCCGGTCCCTTCACCGCGTTCTTTGGTGGTGAAAAAAGGTTCAAAAATCCTT
>JAGLNZ010000029.1 GCA_023139225.1 Desulfobacula sp.
CTTTTCCAATTGCAACCATATCCGGTTCAATCTGATAATAATTATAACCAAACCATTTTCCCGTTCTGCCAATCCCCGTAGTTACTTCATTGGCAATTATTTTACCCCCATGAGCCCTGACAATATTTATTATATTTTCTATCAGGGACCTGGGAGGAAACCTTACAAATCCGACAATTGACAATACTGAGTCGGCAGATTGCTCAAGTATATTGTTGGAGTAACAAAAACCGGTGTGCATGATTGAGTCAATTTGTTTTTTGATCAACTTATTTATCTGAGCATTTTTGTGACCCAGTGATGTACACCACACTCCGGACTCCAGATCCATATACCGTTTTTTCTTATCATCAAACAGATAAATTCCATCACCATTAATAACATTAGGAATCTCCAGGTTATGGCCTGTACAATTGTATAATTTGCTCATTTTTTCCGGTTTTAAAAATATTAATCTGAAAGCTTTAAAGCAAGCTGTGCAACCCTTTCCCCTAATTTTTTTGCATTTTCCAGGGTTGTATCATCCGGGGCACCCATACAGGCGACACCATAGTGTCCGGTGGCTGACAAGGGATCACCCGATATCACCATGCCATATATCAAAAATGCCTGAATAATTGACATCATGGTTGTTTCTTTGCCTCCGGTAGGATCACCTGAAGTGGCAAATGCCGCCCCCACTTTTCCATCCATTTTTCTCCGGGTGCTTACAAAATCATCAAAGACTGCTTTAAGCTGGGCCGCCATGGTTCCAAAATAGACCGGTGAGCCTGCAATGATCCCATTAGCTTCAATAAAATCCTCTTTGGTTACCTCTTTGGTATTTTTTAATACCCCCTGAACCCCGTCAACACTGTCAACCCCTTCAAGTACAGCGTTAGCAAGCTTTTTGGTATTTCCACCCTTTGAATAATAAAGAACAAGAACCTTCATACATCCTCCCATGAAATTTTAAAATAAAAAACAGGAATCAACATCCACATGTATCCTTTGATAAACATACAGATGACTCTATGCTGATGGACGTTTTTGGGCAATATTTTCTTTTCAAATATTCACCCAAAGATATTAACAGGTTGGCAAACTTTTCAACGCTCAAAAAATTCTTTCTTTGCTGATTTGCCTTGGCAAATTTTAATAGCCGCATCTTTTTTGCTTCCTCTTCGAAGGCCTGGTGGCGTTCTTTAGCCAATAGTTCCAGAAACAATAAATTTGACAACATAATATAATGCCTCCATTTTAAATCTTTATTGAAAATTTCCCAAACCGCTCAGCCCGGAATCACCAGGTGGCAGATGCAATAACTCTTTAATTGTATCTGCCAGAATCTCAATTCCTTCGATAATTTCATCCTGATCCGACCAGGCCCAGCTTAACCTGAAAGACTTTACAAACCGCTGATCTATATCAAACAACGGGCCGGGCAAAAAATTAATCCCCTTATCAATGGCAGACAATAACAATGCAATACTGGAATACCCTTCCGGAAGTGTTACCCAAAGGGAAAAACCTCCTTTGGGGGCTGTCCAGGTCACTCCTTGCGGCATCAGTTGTTTCAAACACTCCAGCATCACATTTCTCCGATTAAGATAAATCTTCCTGATACGTTTAAGGTGCTCATCATATTTCCCGGATTGAAAAAGTTTTAGGACAATCCCCTGCATTAGAGGTGGGCATGCATGATCCATCAGCCTTTTTAGCTTTGTAAAAGTACGGATACGCCTGGCGGAACTAATCATCCAGCCGACCCTTAATCCTGACATCAATGATTTTGATAATGAACTGATGATAATCGTTTGTTTATCTCCAAGGGAATTATAAAAAAATTGGGGGCTTGCCCCCTTAAACCTTAAATCCTGAAATATTTCATCGGAAAGAATCACGGCTTTATTTTTTTGGGCCCATCGAACCAGGTAGTCATGCCTCTCAGAGGCCATATCCGTACCTGTGGGATTGTGGAATTCAGGACAGACATACAAAAGAAAAGATTGGCCGGTAAAATAATCCATGTATTCAGGGACAGGCCCGAATTCATCTCTCCCTACGGTATCCACCCAATTGCCATGGGCAACGAATGTCTCCGTGATCCCCTGAAAGCAAGGCGCTTCACAAACAATATGCTGTTTTTTTTCGGCTGCATCCAAAGCCACAAGAGTTGCTGCCTGCTGAGATCCATTCGTAATCAGAACCTGGTCCGGCGTAATATGGACGCCTTTGTTTGCATACCGTGATGCAATTTCTTGTCTCAACTCAATAAATCCCTGGCAGTCAACACAGGCCATATATTTTTCCTGATCTTGTGTTAATGCATCCTTGACAAGGGCCTGGAAAAAACCGGGTTCATGAAGTTTGGGGTCTGGGATGCCTTTGCCAAAACTGATAAGATCCGGCTGTTGAGCAAGATTCATTAGTTCTAAAAGACCTTCTGAGATGCCTCTTCTTAATTGTTGAGCCGCAAATTTATACTCGGGCCTGGTCTGCGCGCTTCTAAATCCATTAAAATTTTCCTTGATTTGATGCACGGAAAAATCTTTACTTTTCTTGTTTTTAAAATCTTCAATAAAAGTACCCCTTCCCACATAGCATTTTGTAAAACCCTGTTTGGAAAGATCTTCTAAAGCTCTTCGGATCGTTGCCTGGGTAACGCCGATTTCCTTTGAAAATGCCGCCACTGAAGGCAGTTTGTCCCCCGGCACAAGTTCCTTATCAACAATTGCCTGCTCCAGCCGGTCTCTTATTTGAACATACAGCGGCTTATCTGCTTTTTTATTGATCTCAATCTTAATCATACAGCCTCCATTAAATTGATATGGTATTAATATAGTATTAATTTATCATAGTCAACAAAAAAATGTGTCTTGTCCTGCTTGCTTTTCCCTAGTATAATTATGCCGATAAATTGCACACTATCACTAATACATTAATGACTGGATCAATAACACCAATTAAACTTCAGGTATAAATATGAAAAAAAAACCGATTAAAATAAAACTTAAAGATATTGGCGAAATCCTTGTTAATCATTTTGGAAACAGGGACAATATTAATTGTTATATCGGGTCAAACTCTGCAACCCCCACTGCCAGTATTGAAGCGTTGACCGAATCCATCAAGGAAGAAAGCCCCAGACTTCCTTTCATGAAAATGATCCACATCCTTTTACACGGGAACATCCCTTACCTCGAAGACGGACTGCAAGACCGGGTAAAAGCTTACTCTATTTTCTCAGGCAGTGCCGTCAGGGATGCCGCCAATGCAGGAAGGGCATATTATCTTCCCTGCACCCTGGGAACCATGGACCGCCTGATCGGCAAAGGGTGTGCCTATGAAATAGACGTTATTATAATGAAAGTAAGAAAAAATGAAATGACGGGTGAATACAGCCTTGGCCTTTCTGTTGATGCCATCCACTGCGCCCTTGAGACCGCCACTATTGTTATTGCAGAACTTGACCCGTCCATGCCGTTCACTCAGGGACAAAGCGTTATTTCAAGCCAGGATATTAATTATATTATTGAAGACGGCATTAAGCCCGTCTACACATTTGATGCCCCTGACTTCAACAATCTTACCAATGAAGCAAAAAGAATAGGCGAACTGATTACCGAACATTTCCTCGACGATGGAATGACCTTACAGGTGGGCATAGGTAAAATCCCCGATGCAGTCATCGGCAGTATCAGTTCAGCCGGATATAAAGACCTTGGTGTACAGACCGAATTGTATGGGGACGGCCTGATGTATTTGCAGGAAAAAGGAATCATTAACAATAAAAGAAAAAAAATTAATACCGGATACAGCACCACAAGCCTGATTATGGGATCAAAAAAACTATATGATTTTGTCCATATGCGCTCCCAGGTTCAAATGAGGCCTTGCATCTACACAAATTCAGCTCAAAAACTGCAGGAATGCGCTCCTTTCCTTTCAGTCAACACTGCCATCGGCGTAGATCTGACCGGTAATGTCTGGGCAGACTTTATTGACCCGTCAACCTACTATAGTGGTGTTGGCGGACAGCCTGATTTTGTAAGGGCCTTGAGTCATAAAAAATACGGCACCCCTGTTATTGCCATGAACAGCCGCGCCAGAAATGGAAAGTCAAAAATTGTCCCGGCTCATCCTTCCGGCATCACTTTGACTGCTTCTGCATACGACGGCGTGGTTATTGTAACCGAATACGGCATTGCGGATTTAAGAGACCTGCCCACGGGATTCAAAGCGCTTGCCATCGCCAGCATTTCACATCCTGATTTCAGAGAAAAGCTTTTAAAAACAATCTATGAGGAGCCAAGAATGACAAAACCAAAAGGATTTTCACTGGATAAAATACCACCCGGTGTAACAATGTATACAGGCAAAATCAGCATATAACCGCTTGACAGAAATAATTTTTTAATTAAAAGTAATTATATGAAGACACTGACCTTTAATTTTTTTTTGATTCTTATTCTTGCCTCTATTCTTTTTAGTCCGATGAATGTTTTTTGCAAGGATACAATTTCAGCAGATGACCTGATTTATTTGACTGAAAATTTTCCTCCCCACAACTATGAAAAAAACGGTCGCCTTGTGGGCGCGTCTGTAGAAATACTTGAAATGATCTGGAAGCATATAGGCGCCTCAAAAACAAGGAACGATATAAAATTAATCCCCTGGGCAAGGGGAATTAAGCGGCTGGAAAACGAACCCAATATTGTATTGTTCGGTATGGGGTTTTCCCCTGATCGAATCAAAAAATTCCACTGGGTCGGCCCCTACTACGACCATGCCCTGTCCCTTATTGCTAAAAAAGAAAAAAAGATCAAAATCCATGCCCTGGAAGACGCAAAAGTCTTCCAGATCGGTGTGGTACGTGAAGATGTGGGCCATCAGATGCTAATGAATTTTCATTTTTTGAAATCAAAACTTGACCTGTCAAGCGATATTGATATTTTATATAACAAACTCAATTATAACAGGTTTAATCTGATATGTTATGTGGAGCCGGCCTTTTTTAAATACCTTGCTAAACACAACCTGAATAAAGATCTTTTTGAACCGGTTTTCCAAATTTCCAATATGAGATCAGGATTTGGATTCAGCAAAAAAATCCCTGACTCTTTAATTATAACATTTCAAAAAGCACTTGATGCATTAAAAGAAAACAATTCCATAGATATAATTCTTAAAAAGTATAAAATGGAATAACTTTCACCAAAAACCGTTACATTACGAAAAAAATTTTCCATATCTTAGCATATCGGCAAAAACTCCCTTAGGCAATTGAGCTTGTGCGCAAAAATTAAGTTTTAGAATGCAGAAATATTAAAAAAAATATTGCAATATTTCATTGAATATGACTATTTAGATGTGTGCAAAAACATTCAAGAATTAAAACCGTGTGTATGGATGCTTTTGGGGGATTTTTATCAACATTTTTTTGAAAGGATTTAAACATGAAAAAACTATTATTATTTTTTGCATCAGTATTTCTATGTTTAATACTGATTGCACCTGCAAGTGCTTCAAACAAAGATACGATAGTTAAAGGTTCTATTGCTACCATCAATAGCATGGACCCGGCCAAAGCTTATGATGATGCCAGTGCAAGCAAGCTTTATAATATCTATGATACGCTTGTGGCGTTTAAAACAGTTTACACTGATCAGTTTGAACCCAGAATTGCCACCCAGATCCCAACTGTAGCCAACGGCGGCATTTCAAAGGACGGCAAAACCTACACCTTTAAAATACGCAAAGGTGTCAAGTTCCATAACGGTGCTGATTTAACTGTGGATGATGTTGTTTACTCCTTTAAAAGAAATCTGATCACGGACTGTGAAGGCGGCCCAATGGCATTACTGCTTGAGCCCCTTACAGGTGCAACCGGTACCAGGAAAGACGGCAAGATCATTCCCGGCATTTTTGAAAAAATCGATAAAGCCATTGAAGCAAAAGGTGATACGGTCATTTTTCATCTCCCCAATCCTTTCCCGCCTCTTATGGGCATCCTTACCTATACCAGCGGTGCCATTCTTGACAAAGACTGGGCAATTGAAAACGGATGCTGGGATGGTAAGCTTGCCAATGCAGCGAAATTCAATGGGCCTGATACAGGCATGGAACCCCTCCACCATACAACAAATGGTACCGGCCCCTATTTTAAGAAAAAATGGGACGCCGGAAAAGAGATGATCCTGGAAAGATTTGAAGATCACTGGGGAGAAAAACCCGCGTATAAAACTATAAGGATTAAAATTATCACAGAATGGTCTACCCGTAAAATGATGTTCCTGAACGGCGACCTTAATGATATGGATATTGAACCGCAATATTATGCGGAAATGTCAAAAGCCAAGGGCGCAAAACTTTTTAAATACCCTGTACTGGGTGTTACCTGTGCCATGTTTACTCAAGACCTTGAAATGACAGCAAACCCATATGTCGGTTCCGGAAAACTCGATGGAAAAGGTATTCCATCCAATTTCTTTACTGATAAAAATGTTCGTCTGGCATTTGCCCATGCCATTGATTACAATGCCATTATTCAGGAAGTAGCCAATGGAATCGGCAGTGTTCCTGCAAACCCGATTGTTGACGGCCTCCCGTACCAGAAAGATACCTTTCATCCGCAGTTTGACATGGCTAAAGTTGAAGAGAATCTGAAAAAAGCCTTTGGCGGAAAACTATGGGATACCGGTTTTAAAGTGTCTCTCCTTCACAACACGGGAAGGGAAATCAGACGAGTTGCCGCAACCATGATGGCTGAAAATATTTCAGCATTAAATCCAAAATTCAAACTTGACGTTGTTGCAATGGATTGGGGAGAATATCTTACTGCCATTCAACAGCACCGCCTTCCTGTATTTGTCGTCGG
>JAGLNZ010000290.1 GCA_023139225.1 Desulfobacula sp.
ATGTAATGAACAACAAGGCCTTTTATATTAATATCATCAGTCAGTGTGAGGATCTTGTTCATGAAGGAAAAGACCCAAAGCCTGATATTAACGACATCATATCCAGTATAAAGGCATATGAAAAGGAACTTGAGTCTTTTGCCCTGAGACATCAGCGATTTGCTGTCCTGGGATTTTCCATACAGGATTCCAGCGAGCTTTACCAGATCACCAACCATTATCTGGAAGATTTTCCAAGGCTTCAGAAAGTTTTGTCAAAAGCCCTGCACGACAACCTTTATAAAATTGATATTTTTCTGGCAGAGGCTGACACATTGATTGCAAAGGACAAATTCAGAATCAACCTGTGCAGCCATGATGCATACGGTATTGACACCGTAAGAAACCCCCTCTGGTCAGCCTATTGGTACATGGACCGGCACGACAAGGTGGTCAAGGAATTTTTACGTCTCGGGTTTAAGACCGGCGATACCATCGGCATTGATATTGATGCTGAAGGCCGGCCCATAATTTCCCGGCATTAATTGTGAGGTAAAAAGAATATTTCAGTACTATGAAGGTGTGATAGATGCCTTTTCTCAATCTTATTTTTCAGTCCAAAGATAATATATGTGAACTTAAATTTATCGAACCTTAAGGCCATTGTCCCATTCTCTTGAAAATTTGATATTTATCAATAATTTTAATCGTCGGATTCTATTCTATATTTCACAATTATATCGCATCAATGGTGGTACAATACAAATTAATTAAGCCTTAATTAATTGATAGGAATATTGACATAGTGTCAGGATTTTTTACATTTTTTTTTAATTTTCTTGACAATAAACAAGTTCTGCCTTAATAAAATTGGATTTAACCTTATAAAAATAGAACCAAAAGTAAAGCGGGAAAACAATGAGTCAATTTTTTATGTCAATACTGATAATCGTATTCGGGGGGTTTTTATCCCTTATTTTAGCACGGCAATTTAAGTTGATGAAGATGGTTGCGGTTTTTTCGTTAAGCGCCGGTTGTTTTTGGGGATTATTCGATGCTGTGACAAAACTTATGCAGTCAGGCAGTGATGCAGCATCCTTTAAATATCTGAATGTTTTTTCTTTGGCTTTTCAAATTGACGGGCTTTCTGCATTTTTTCTTGTGGTTATTTTTGCGGTTTGCCTTGTTGCCGTCATTTACAGTTTTCATTACATGGATCATTCCGGCGAAGCGGTGAGAACCGCTGTCCACTATTTTTTCTTCAGCATCCTGATTGCCTCCATGGCATTGGTTGTGACCGCAGCAAATATGATTACATTCATGCTTTCCTGGGAAATCATGTCTCTGTCATCCTTTTTTCTGGTTATTTACAATTATGAGTCTTCTGAAAACCGAAAGGCGGGTTATCTGTATTTTGTTTTTTCCCATGTGGGAGCCATGTTTATATTCGCAGCATTTGGAATTGTTTACGGTTATACCGGCAGCTTTGGATTCGGAGCTATGGATTCTATTCCGGAAACTGCAAAAATTGTGGTATTCATTTTTTCTTTTATTGGTTTTGGCTCAAAAGCAGGCGTATTCCCATTCCATGTCTGGCTGCCCCATGCCCATCCTGCAGCTCCCAGCCATATTTCTGCCGTTATGTCCGGCGTCATGATAAAAATCGGTATTTACGGTATTGTAAAAATGTATACACTGCTGAACTTTCACACGCCCCTTTTTGGGAATATCGTTCTTGTTGCCGGAGTGGTTTCAGGTATCCTGGGGGTTGTTTATGCTTTGGGGCAACATGATCTCAAACGATTACTGGCCTATCACAGTGTTGAAAATATCGGCATTATCTTAATCGGATTAGGCATTGGAATGATTGGTGTTTCATCTGGAAATCCTTTGATGGCGGTTCTTGGATTTTCAGGAGGTTTTCTTCACGTTCTTAACCATTCTATTTTCAAATCCGTCTTGTTTATGGGGGCTGGAATGGTTCTTCATAAAACAGGAACACGTACCATTGATGCTCTGGGTGGGTTGCTAAAAAAAATGAAAATTACCGGGGCAACGTTTATTATCGGCTCTCTGGCCATCTGTGGGCTTCCGCCCTTTAACGGGTTTGTAAGTGAATTTTTCATTTATATCGGCGGATTTAAAGGTATTGGTCTTGAAAATTCTGCTTTTGTCATGAGTATATTTGCAATTATCAGCCTGGCAGTTATCGGGGGGCTGGCATTAGCCTGCTTTACCAAGGTGGTTGGTGTTGTTTTTCAAGGTGAGCCCAGAACTAAAGCAGCTGTTAACGTGGATGAAAAAGGTTCAACCATGCTGGCATCCATGCTGATTCTTGCAGGTGCCTGTATTTTCATTGGTATATTTCCCGGGGCGTTTATTCAGATGTCTATCAAAGCTGTTTCTGCTTTGGGCCTGGGATATGGTCATGTCCCTCTTGAACCCTTTGGGCAGATGACAGCAAATATTACATTTGCAGCAATGGTTTTCCTTGTCTCTTTACTGGTTGTAATTGCCATTCGCTGGTTTTATTACAGAGGTAAAACCATTACAAAATCCGGGACATGGGGATGTGGTTTTACACAGCCAACTGCTAAAATGCAGTATACCGGGTCTTCCTATGCAGCTTCTATCCTTGAATTTTTCAGTCCGGCTGCACCATTAGATGAAGATCATCCAAAAATTAAAGGACGATTTCCCGAAAAGACATATTACAAAAGTCATGTAAATGATATTGCAGAACTTAATATGAAAGGGGTTATCGTTAATCCGGTGTTGTTTATATTTGATAAATTGAGATGGATTCAGCATGGTGATATCCATCTGTATATTGGTTATATTTTACTGGCAATCGTGCTGCTGTTGTTTTTTATATAAATAAAGGGAAGATTTCATGATTGAATCCATTATCCTTTGGTTGCTTGCAATTTTACTAGCGCCTTTTTTTTCAGCCATTATGTTTAAAGTAAAGGCGTTTTTCGGAGGAAGAAAGGGATCACCCCTGCTGATTAATTATTATACTCTGATCAAGCTTTTTAAGAAGGGATCTGTTTATAGTACCAGTACTACTGCTGTTTTTAAACTTGGACCCATTATTTCATTTACTTCTGCAATCACTGTGCTCATGTTTTTGCCCATTGCCGGACACCACCCGATTTTTTCATTTAACGGGGATGTTATTTTTATTTTATATTTAATGGGACTTGGCCGTTTCTTTACGATTGCTGCAGCCATGGATACAGCGTCTCCCTTTGAAGGCATGGGGGCTGCAAGAGAAGCCTATTTCCCGATCATCTGTGAAGCTGCCATGTTCATGATTTTAATTTTTTTCTATCGGTTGACCGGGCACTTGCAGCTATCGGCTTATTTTACAGGAGATAATACCATTGCACTGTGGAATTTGGGCGGTGCTCCTTTATTATTTATAGTGATTTCTTTTTTTATTATTCTGTTGACGGAAAATTCAAGGGTTCCTGTTGATGATCCTGCCACACACCTGGAACTTACAATGATCCATGAAGTCATGGTTTTAGATCACAGCGGACCTGATTTGGGACTCATTGAACTGGGATCATTTTGTAAACTTTTTTTCTATTCAACAATAGTTTCAAGACTGATTTTACCGTTTGATTTTAAGATTTCGGCAATGGGTTATTTTGTTTTTGTCCTGGGGCTTATCATCGTATATGTGGCTATCGGCCTTACGGAATCCGTCATAGCCCGTTACAGAATGGATAAAGTGCCGCAATTTGTTCTGACATCATTTGCCTTGGCCTTTTTTGCAACCATTATCACTTTGGAGTTTATCTAATGATACTACATCCGGTTGATACCATTTTGTCACTTGTATTGCTCTCGGTTTTATTTTCCTTTGGGTCCAGCCGGCTCCCGGGGCTTATAAAAGTACTTGCGTTTCAAGGAATTGTTGTGTCTATGGTTCCTTTTTTTATTGGTCATGATATGAATGGCGGTGGAATAGTCTTTACCTTTGTAACATTATTAATCAGAGGCATTATTATTCCAATGAGCATTTACATCGCCATAAAAAAGGTGGCCATCAAAAGAGAGGTGGAACCCATTATCGGGTATCATGCTTCCATACTATGCGGCCTTGGATTAATCGTTGCAGCAACCTATATCAGTCGGCAGTTGAATATTGTGTCCATCAGTGACTATAAGCTTTTATTTCCTACAGCCATAGCGCTTCTGGTTGCAGGAATGTTTCTTTTAATGGCAAGAAGAAATGCCATTGCCATGGTATTGGGTTACATCATGATGGAAAATGGAATTTATCTTGTGGGAACAACCATTTCAATTCGTGCCCGCCATATTGTTGAATTCGGGATTTTGCTGGATGTGCTTGCCGGCGTTATGATAATGGCCATTATACTTCAAAATATCAAACGAACATTTGATGATGTTGATACGGCAAATTTACGAACATTAAAGGAATAGGTATTATTTCATGGTAGAAATCGTTTTTCTGACACCTTTTATAACCGGCATTATTGCTTTTTTCCTTCCAAAAGCGATCAGCCGGCAACTTTTAGTAGCGACCGGAGCCATTCATCTTTTTCTTTCACTTTTCCTATGGAAAAACAGACCGGAAGCAATTTTTAAAAGCTATTTTGCCGTGACACCCGAAGGACTGTTATCTCTTTTGGTGATTTCATTGTTGTTTTTCCTGATTTCCATCTATACGGTTGCGTATCTTAAAGAAAGTGACATCCAGAAAGAAAATATTTTTACAGGCTCCATGATCCTGTTTTTATCAACCATGACAATGGTAACGCTATCGGATCATATCATGGTAATGTGGATCGCTATTGAAGCCACAACCCTTGCCAGCGCGCCGCTTATCTATACTCACAGAACTTCTGCATCCCTTGAAGCCACCTGGAAATATGTACTCATATGTTCGGTTGGTATTGCCATGGCACTCTTAGGGTCAGTCTTTATTACACTGGCCATGGACATTGGTAATGTTGATGCACCGCTTTCTTTTTCAGCACTTACAAAGGTCGCGGGAGAGCTTGATCCCATGTGGCTCAAAGCAGGGTTTGTATTCATACTTGTGGGATATGGAACAAAAATGGGTCTTGCGCCCATGCACACATGGCTTCCCGATGCCCATAGCGAAGCCCCAAGTCCTGCTTCAGCATTATTGTCCGGTGTGCTTTTAAACTGCGCGTATCTGGGTATTTTTAAGACAAATAAAATTATGCATGCAGCCGGGTTAAATGATTTTTCAGGCACGATTCTCATTGTTTTTGGCCTGATGTCCATTCTGGCAGCAGCGACATTTATTCTTAAACAAACCGAATATAAAAGGATGCTAGCCTATTCAAGTATCGAGAATATGGGGATCATCGCCTTTGGGACAGGAATTGGCGGTATCGGTGTGTATGGTGCCATGATATGCATGATTCACCATAGTCTGATTAAATCTTCTCTTTTTTTGTCATCAGGAAATATTTTACTGGGGTATGGGAATAGATTTATTGAAAACACAGGGGATATGGTAAAGCGTATGCCCAAAACATTTGTTGCTTTTTTTGGTGGTTTTGCCGGTATTTCAGGATTTCCTCCTTTTGGAATTTTTATTGGAGAAATGTTTATTATTGTGGGTGCATTTCGGACCGGTCATTTCCTTGCGGCAGGTATTTTTATTTTAAGCCTGTGTGTTATTTTTGCAGGTTTTGCCAACCAGGTAATGAAGATTTCCTTTGATGATTTTAAAAAAGGTGATTTTAAAAAAGGCGGTTCAAATAAAATAATTGGTTTAAAAGAAAGGGCCAGCATGGTCTGGCCACAATATATACTGCTGTTAACATCCCTGGTATTATGCTTTTATATGCCGGATACATTATATCAAACCATAATTGATGCAGTGACTGCCCTAGGCGGAGGACTTAAATGACAACTGCTTTTTTAGAAGTTTTAAATGGTGAGAAACTAGAACGGGAAAAAATTCCTCATCTTCGGTTTAAAGATTTTTACCAAAATGTGAGAAGCATTATAAAGAATGGTGGAAAGGTTGTTCAGTATTTTGGCTATCAGGATGGCACAACTATGAAGTTTATGGCTGTGTTGAGAACTGACAAGCTGCTGATAGCCGGATGCGATGCACCGGATTCTTATCCCGCCTTCAGTAAAATATGTGAGCCTTTTCATATGTTTGAAAGGGAGATTGCCGAACAATTCGGTATTCGCCCCGAGGGTCATCCCTGGCTGAAAATGGTCAGGTATCATCCCAATTGCCGGAATGTACCTGATGTTTTTGAAAACGATTATAAACAAGATATCCCTGGTAATTATGATTATTATCAGGTTGAAGGTGATGAAATTCATGAAGTTGCTGTAGGGCCGGTTCATGCAGGTGTTATAGAACCCGGCCATTTCAGGTTTAACTGTATTGGTGAACGAGTGCTTCATCTGGAAATACAGCTGGGATACCAGCACAGGGGAGTAGAAAACCTATTTTTAAACGTTGAAGCAAAACGGTTGCCCATTCTTGCTGAAAATATTGCAGGAGACACCACTATTGGCCATAGCCTTTGTATGGCACAGGCGGTTGAGGCACTTACCGGGGTAAAACCTGATAAAGGCGCTAAAATCATTCGAACCATTGCTTTGGAATTAGAACGGCTTGCCAATCACATTGGTGATCTTGGGGCATTAAGCGGTGATGTTGCATTCTTACCGCCAGCCAATTATTTTGGACGTATCAGGGGAGATTTTTTAAATCTGGCGCTTCTGCTATGTGGAAACAGGTTTGGAAAAGGATTGGTACGACCCGGAGGGGTTCGTTTTTCTCTTGCCGATGACATTCGACAAACCCTTGATGAACGGCTAAAAGAATTAAAACCCCAGGTGGAACATGTCCTGGATCTTCTTTTTGGTGCTTCAACCGTAAGAGCCCGTTTTGAAGACTGTGGTAA
>JAGLNZ010000291.1 GCA_023139225.1 Desulfobacula sp.
GTATACATGAACATATAAAGACTATCTGGAACAAAACCTGACCAGCTATACCTGATCTTTTCCGGAACCCTTTCGGAAGGCTTGATCCAAATTGTACCGAATGTGCTTATATTAAGAATGGCAAAAAACAATATTTTTGTTTTCGCCGCTATTATTAGAGGAATAATAAATGGAGCTTTCAGTTTTTGATTTATCAAAACACCTGGGCGTTGCCCCGAATACCATTGATCGCTGGATACGGCAGGGAAAATTGCCGGTTTCACAAAAAGGTGTAAATTACCGATTTCAGTCAAGCGAATTGAAAAAATGGGCATCCAAGAATAATATCAGTTTAAAGCTTATGGATAAAGGTATACCCGAAAAACAAAGTGACTTTGTCATCCCTTTATCCACTGCAGTCCAAAAAGGTGGTGTTTATTTAAATATTAAAGGCAATGATGTGAATAGTGTGTTAAAAGCCTGCCTTGAAAAAATTTTAGATATACCAAAGGATTTCAAGGCAG
Source organism: Desulfobacula sp. (assembly GCA_023139225.1). Classification (GTDB taxonomy): domain Bacteria; phylum Desulfobacterota; class Desulfobacteria; order Desulfobacterales; family Desulfobacteraceae; genus Desulfobacula. The sequence continues at coordinate 504 of JAGLNZ010000291.1, forward strand.
ATCTTCTTGATCGGTTGATTGAAAGGGAAAAGGCACTTTCAACGGGTATTGGAAACGGGATTGCTATTCCGCATCCCAGGGAACAATTGGGCTATTTAACCGGCCCTTTGGTTTCTGTCTGTTTTTTAGAGCATCCCGTGGATTATAATGCATTGGACAATCAGAGTGTTTCTATATTATTTTTTTTACTATGCCCGACACTTAAAATGCACTTGCACCTGTTATCTGTTTTGTCGTTTTGTTTAAGAGACAGCCGGTTTATAAGTTTTCTGAAATTAAGGCCTGGTCCGGCTGCTTTGGTAGAAAAAATTGAAATACTTCAGGATGCAAACCCGTTATAGAAAACACAATAGAACAGCCACATTAAATGTCTACAATAAAAGATTGGTATAAAATCATATATCATAAGCTGTTTCATCTGGATGACAGACTGCTGCTGATTATTGCAGGCTCCATTGCCGGGATCTGCAGTGGTCTTGCTGCGGTGGCATTGCGGCTGTCCCTTGAATCAGTTCTTGAATGGCTTCACCCGTTTCGTCAGTATGGCTGGGCCTTTATTTTACCGGCTGGTGGCGCGCTTCTTTCGTCTCTTTATCTTGAAAAAATAGCCAGGGAAGGGGCAGGGCACGGTGTTCCCGAAGTGATATACTCTGTTTCAAGATATGGCGGGTTATTACGGTTTCGATCCAGTTTTTCAAGGTTGATTTCAAGTTTTCTCACCATTGGAAGCGGTGGCTCAGCAGGGCCTGAAGCACCTGTGGTCATGAGCGGGTCAGCTATTGGTTCTAATATCGCTAAATTTTTAGGTTTAAACGATCGACAGCGAATTACACTGGTTGGATGCGGTACAGCGGGTGCTATTGCTTCTATTTTTAATGCCCCCATTGCAGGACTTGTCTTTTCCATTGAGGTTATCCTGGGGGAATGGAAATTTGTAAATATCATTCCCATTGCCATTGCTGCTGTGGCAGGGGCACAGGTCAGCCAGGCCATTATTCCCGAGCGGATTCTTTTTAGCCATCAGCCTTTTCAGGTCGGATTTCCGGATATTATGGCATGTCTTTGCCTTGCAGTGGTTACGGCCATGATTTCGGTTCTCTTTACAAAAGTTTTAAGGCAGTCAGGAAAAATAGCCAGGAAGACTTCTTTCCCATTATGGGTTCGTGCCGTTGTCGGCGGGTGCACCGTAGGGATAATCGGGATATTTATGCCGGTGGTGCTGGGAGAAGGATACCATTTCATCCAGGCAATGATTTCAGGCACTTTTTCAACGGGTCTTTTCTTTGTTTTTGTGGCAATTTTTGCTAAAATTTTTGCCACTGCCATGACATTGGGCTGGGGGGGATCAGGGGGAATATTTGCACCCTGTCTGGTCATCGGAAGCCTTACCGGAATCGTGTTTCATAAAGTGCTGTTTGGTTTATTTCCGTCCATTGGTTGTGCCAGTGAAGGTGCGTATGCATTGCTTGGCATGACAGGGATTATCTCCGGGGTCATGCAGGCCCCTTTAACCGGGATTTTTCTAATCGTTGAAATCACCGGTGGTTATGAGACCATATTACCCTTAATTGTTGTATCATCCAT
>JAGLNZ010000292.1 GCA_023139225.1 Desulfobacula sp.
TAAAGCAAGAAAGATCATTGACAGATATTTAAAGGCAGGCAAAATGGTCTTGGGTGAACTGGACGGGAACGAGATCCTCAGGTGTTATGGTTTCAATACCCTGCCCATGGCTTTGTCTAAAAATAAGACAGAGGCCTGCAAAATTGCAGACGAGATTGGATACCCGGTTGTCATGAAGATTGTTTCTCCTGATATCCTTCATAAAACCGATGCCGGCGGTGTTGTTGTGGGGCTTGAGGATAGCAAAAGTGTAGAACTGTCTTTTGAAACAATTATGGAAAAAGCCAAAACTTATAACCCTGATGCAAAAATAGAAGGCGTGCTGATTCAGAAACTGGCCCCAAAGGGTAAGGAGGTTATCCTGGGATTATCAAAAGATCCTGTTTTTGGACATGCGGTCATGTTTGGATTGGGCGGTATATTTGTTGAGGTCTATAAAGATGTTGCCTTCCGGTTATCCCCCATGGGCAGAAATGTTGCCAGAAGGATGATCAAAAGCATTAAGGGATATCCGATCTTTAAAGGAATGCGGGGCGAGAAACCGTCGGATATTGAAACCGTAGAAAAACATATTGTTGCATTAAAAGCAATGGCAGACAATCATCCCATGATAAAAGAGCTGGATATTAATCCCTTGTTTGTGCATGAGCAGGGACAGGGTACGACTATTGCCGATATTATTATTCAATTGGAAAATGAGGAGATTTGATTATTTTTTTATATCCGGTTATTACAAAGGTGCCTGAAAAGATTAGAGCTTTGAAAGGGAAGAAGAAAGTTGCCGCCTTAAGCCGGTTTGCCAGGGAAAGCGCAAAGGCCTCCGCCTTAAAATCAAAATATTCTGTGAAAATATTTGAGAAAGATACTTTGGGGGTCCCTTTGGCTTCAAATGGTATCTGCTGGTCTGTTAGTCACAAACCAGATTATGTGGCAGGAATCGTCTCAACAGAAACAATCGGTATTGATTTGGAACGGATTAAGGACGTTTCTGATGCTTTGTTTGAAAGAATTCTTGATCCGGATGAAACAATGCAGTTTGGAGGCCGGAAAAAACGGGTCGCTTTTTTTCGAGCATTTACGGCAAAAGAAGCTGTATTAAAAAAAACAGCAGTTGGGATGCGGGGTTTGTCAAAAGTAAAGATAAAAACAGTTGTTGATGATAATAATTTAATTGTTCAGTATTTAAATAAAAAATATTTAGTTGAAAATTTGTATTTTGACGGTTACCTTGCTTCAGTGACAAAAGATCATTTTGATCTTCAATGGACATTGGGATAAAAATAATATTTAAGGAGAAATAAAATGGCCAAGGGAAACGGCTTTACAATGGGCGATGCTTCTTCAAACACCAAAGACCCATTACCAAAAATTGATTTTTCAAGTTTTATTTTGTCATTATATTCATCAGGACTGGTTCAGCTTGGCAAGGTTGAAGATCCTTCAACAGGGAAAAAAAATATCAACCTTGACCTTGCAAAGCATACCATAGAAATGATTGCCATGCTGGAAGAAAAAACCCGGGGCAATTTGACCGAGGATGAAAACAACCTGCTCAAAGCACTGCTCAGTGAAATCAGGCTGGCATTTGTTGAGGCAAAGGATTGATAAACAAGTATAAGTCTTTTGCAAAAATCAACCTGTTCTTATTTGTCACTTCCAAACGAGAGGATGGGTATCATAATCTTCATTCTTTGATGACGCAGATTGATCTGTGTGATGATATCTATATTGATTTCATAGATAAAAAAAAAATGTCAGTCACTTGTGACCATCCTGGTGTGCCCGAAGATGAATCAAATCTTGCACTTAAAGCAGCCATGCTGTTTTACCATTCTTTGAAAAGAACCAGCAGTGGAGAAAAAAAAGGTCTTACCATTAAAATAATTAAAAGAATCCCCCCGGGCGGAGGGCTAGGCGGGGGAAGCAGCAATGCAGCGGCTGTATTAACCGCTTTGAACGCTTATTACAAAAGGCCTTTTTCAAAAGCAGAACTGATGAAAATGGGATTGACTCTGGGCGCAGACATTCCCTTTTTTCTTTTTGGAAGTCCGGCAATCGCCAGAGGCGTTGGGGAAAGGCTTGAAAAAGTGCCGGCTTTAAGATCATATTATCTTGTTTTGTGTGATCCCGGGATTGCCGCTTCAACAGCCAAGGTATACAAAAATATTGATTTTACATTGACATCAAATCAAAAATATAATATGAATACTGGTTTGAATGTACCGTTGCGGGGAGAGGAATTTGATGTAAGGGATCAGATGCATAATGACCTTGAAGAATCGGCATGCAGGCTTTATCCTGAGATCAAGGAAACTAAAGAAGAGATGGCGTTGTTGTTGCAAAGAAAAGTGGTTATGACAGGAAGCGGTTCGTCTTTTTTCGCTCTTTTTTCAGCCCGTGAAAATGCAGACAGGGGCTATGAAAGGCTCTTGAAAAAGTGGGCCGGGAGCAAAAGAAAAGTATTTCTCTCCTCGTTTAACTGAAAATTGTGAGTTTAATGTGCTGGTTTAACGTATTGGGGCGTCGTCAAGTGGCAAGACACAGGGTTTTGATCCCTGCATTCAGAGGTTCGAATCCTCTCGCCCCAGCCATGTTTTTATAACCAGATTTTTATAATTTTGGAAAAAAAAGAGATTTGATATGAATGGCTTGTCAATTTTTGCGGGTAATTCGAATCCTATTCTTGCAGACAGGATTTCGGGATATCTTGCAAAACCGTTGGGAAGATTAAAAGTCGACCGTTTTAGTGATGGAGAGACCCAGGTTGAAATTCAGGAGAATGTCAGGAAACAGGAAATTTTTGTGATCCAATCCACGTGTAAACCTGTGAATGACAATCTTGTTGAGTTGCTGCTTCTGATTGATGCTTTTAAGAGGTCTTCTGCCAGTAGAATTACTGCAGTTATTCCTTATTTCGGGTATTCACGCCAGGACAAAAAAGTATCCCCAAGGGTTCCCATCAGTGCCAAATTAATCGCAGATCTTCTTGAGAACACAGGTGTTCACAGGGTGATTACAATGGACCTGCATGCAGGACAGATTCAAGGGTTTTTTAATTGTCCGGTGGATAACCTTTATGCTGCTCCAATTATAATTGATGATATTAAAACCCGTTACCCTGAAAACATGGTTGTTGTATCCCCTGATGCCGGTGGTGTTGAAAGGGCAAGAGCGTATGCAAAACGATTGAATGCCGGTCTTGCTATTATTGATAAAAGAAGAAGTGCACCAAACAAGGCAAAGGCCATGGCCATCATCGGGGATGTTCAGGATAAAACAGCGATCATTCTTGATGATATGGTTGATACGGCAGGGACATTGACAGAGGCTGCAAGTGTTATAGTGGAAAAGGGTGCAAAAGCGGTTCATGCCTATTGTACACATCCCGTGCTTTCAGGCCCGGCTATTGATCGAATAAACAAATCATCTTTAAATTCTCTTGTGGTAACAGATACTGTCCCTCTGTCTCAAGAGGCAAAACTATGTGACAAGATTGAGACGCTGTCCATTGCCAAACTGGTTGGTGAAGCGATTATGCGTAGTTACAGGGGCGATTCTGTAAATTCTCTATTTGTATAAAATAACTGACATATTAGTCTATAAGCATGAATCCATGCAGTTACGGAGGAAAGAACTTTGGAATTAATTGAATTAAACGCAAAATTAAGAGAAACAAAGGGTAAGGGCGCTGCCAGAAGATTAAGAAAAAATGATGTCATACCTGCAATTGTTTATAAAGCTAAAACAGATTCTGTAATGCTTTCTCTTGAAACCATCGAATTTATTAAAATTATCAGGGACCATGGTACTACCGGGCTCTTTTTCAACCTTAAGGTAGATGGAAGTTCCATGGGGGAAAAAGTTGTTATGCTCAAGGATGTGCAGATGGATACCTTTGGGTTGAATTATATGCATGTTGATCTTCATGAGATTGATATGGATACAAAGGTTACTGTCAGTATCCCGGTTGAAACGATTGGTGAGAGCCTCGGTGTAAAAGAGGGCGGTCTTCTTCAGATTATTAGACGTGAAATTGATGTGGTCTGTAAACCGGCTGACACACCGGGCAGCATCAAGATCGATACTTCAGATCTTGAAATCGGTGATTCAGTTCATATTGAAGACATTGACCTGGGTGAGGATGTTGAAATTCCCCATGATGTCAATTTTACAATAATTACAATTGGGGCACCCACGTTAGAAGAGGAAGAAGTAGAAGAAGAAGATGAACTCATGGAAGATGAAGAAGCTGAAGCCGCTTCTGCTGATGAAGAGACTTCTGAAGAGTAATTCTTTTGTAGATGTCGGATTCGAAATTTAAAATTATTGCGGGTCTGGGCAATCCGGGGAAAAATTATGCCCGGACCCGCCATAATATCGGCTTTTTAGTCGTTGAAGCTCTTGCTTCAAAATCCCGCCTTACCATTGATAAATCCCGTTTTGATTCTGAGTATGTGAAAGCAAGGATTAAAGGTAAAGACGTTTTCCTTGTAAAGCCGTTAACATATATGAACAAAAGCGGGTTTCCAATCCATAAATTTGCCTCGTATTATAAAATCGGTATGGAAGATATCATTATTGTTCATGATGATATGGATCTTCCTTTTGGAAAGATAAAGATTGTTAAAAGCCGTGGACATGGCGGGCATAACGGAGTTCGGTCCATTATTGATGCTTTCGGTAAAAAGGACTGCACCCGAATTCGAGTAGGAGTGGGACATCCCGGATCAGGGAAAAATGTGACAGGGCATGTTCTGGGTACTTTTTCTCCTGAGGAAATAAAAATACTGGATCATTGTATTGACCTTGCTTCAGACACCTGCCTTCACATTCTTGAAAATGGCGTGACTGCTGCCATGAATTTATTTAATACCAAACTTTAAACTGTTCTGGGAATAGAAAATACATTCGTACTGACGGAAAATAGCGTTGAAAAGCTCAATGATTTCAGGAAAGATATTGTTTATACTTAAGTATTTATGAATTATTTCATTGACAATATTGCAAAAATATGGTTCTCTGCTTGAGAATGGGCTAATTGTTTTTATAAAAAAGATGGGAGATCTAATGGGTGATAAATCCAAACAAATCAAGGCAAATGACGACGTAGTATCAACCAAAAAAGAATTTTCCAAAGGTGATCTGGCGGTTTATCCTGCACACGGTGTCGGTTACATTGAGTCAATTGAAAGCAAAGAGATAAATGGCGATACCATGAATTTTTACATGATGAAGATCGTTGAAAATGGTATGGTGATCATGATTCCGACTTCAAACGTTGAATCGGTTGGTTTGAGAGAGGTCATCCCTGAAACAGAGGTTCCTGAAGTCTACAAGGTTATGCAGGAAAAAGCACAAGGTGCTGATAACCAGACCTGGAATCGAAGATACAGAGAATATATGGATAAAATTAAAACCGGTTCCATTTATGATGTCGCTGAAGTATTCAGAGATCTTTTCCAGTTAAAGCTTGAAAAAGATCTTTCCTTTGGTGAACGCAAGCTGCTTGATACGGCTCAGAATTTATTGGTTCAGGAGTTGTCTACAGCTAAGGATATTGATGAAAAGGCCATGATGCAGGAGATTGAGAGCCTTTTTAACTAACACCCTTTATTATTAAACAAATTTGAAAATCACTGGACTATAACCAGTATGCTATAACCGGCGGGCTATAAAAAGTTCGCCGGTTTTTTTTATCATGAAAGTTAATATTAACATATCTGAAGATTTAAAAAATACCCGCCTTGATATGGTCATTCCCGGTTTTTATAAAACCTGTTCCAGAAGCCATGCTGCAATTTTGATTAATAAAGGCGATATCCTTGTCAATAGGAAAAAAAAGAAACCCGGGTTTAAGGTAAAACCAGGTGATATAATAACCGGGGTTATTCCTGATTCAGATGTTGATGCCATTGTTTTACCTGAAAATATTCATCTGGATATTGAATTTGAAGATGATCATATTATTGTTATCAATAAACAGCCGGGTATGGTGATCCATCCCGCACCGGGAAATTTATCCGGAACTCTTGTGAACGCATTATTGTTTCATGATCCCAAAATAGAAAGCGTCGGAGAAGACCGATTCAGATCCGGTATTGTCCACAGATTGGATAAAGATACCAGCGGTTTAATAGTCGTTGCTAAAACTAAAGAAGCCTTACATTTTCTGCAGAAAGAATTCAAACAGCGGCGGGTGGAAAAAAGATATCTCGCCCTGGTTTCTGGAAATTTTTCTCATGATCAGGGAGAAATCAATCTTCCCATTGGCCGACACCCGGTAAAAAGAAAAATAATGGCCATAAACCATAAAGACGGGAAACATGCAAGAACATGCTGGGAAGTCAAAAAAAGATTTAAGACAGCCTGCCGGGTTGAGGTCCTTTTAAAAACCGGCAGAACACATCAAATCAGGGTCCATTTTTATGCCATTGACCATCCGTTAATCGGAGACCGGATATATCAACCCAGAAGATACCGAAAAAAAAAGAGTCCGGCTCCAAGGCAGATGCTTCATTCCAGGCAGCTTGCTTTCAGGCATCCTTATTCCGGAAGGAAAGTATTTTTCAGGGCAAAAGTGCCCGCAGATTTTTTGCAGGCAGAATTATTGCTTGAATCGCTCCTATAAACAATAAGGTAAAATATGTCCAAAAATTATGACCCTAAAATGCACTCTGCCGAACATCTGCTGAACCAGGCAATGGTGAGTAAATTTGGGTGCAACAGATGTTTCAGCGCTCACATTAATAAAAAAAAATCCAAATGTGATTATAATTTTGATCGTCTTTTAACTGAGCTTGAGATCAAAGAATTACAGGAAACAGTGAATCAACAGATAGAAAAAGACCATCCGATTATCATTGATATGGTGACAAAAGAGGCGGCTCAAGAGCAATTTAACCTTGAAAGGGTTCCTGAAAAAGAAGGCTTAAATGAATTGAGAATCATCTGTATCGGTGATTATGATGCCTGCCCGTGTATTGGCCCCCATGTAAACTCAACCAAGGAGATTGGTAAGTTTAAAATCACGACAACAGGGTTTGAAGACGGGGTTTTACGGATCAGGTTCAAGCTTTTGTAATTTAAATACAGATTTTTTTTCAGATATAAAAAAAGGGTTGATGAATAAAAAAAATTCATCAACCCTTTTTTCTGTGTTTATCTTTTCAGGCGTTTAAGCTGTGGCAGGTTCAAGCTTTATGGCACAGACTTTAAACTCAGGTATTTTGGCTGTTGGGTCCAGTTTTGCATTTGTCAGCTCATTGGCGGCAGCTTTGGCAAAATGGAATGGAATAAAAATGGTTCCATCCACTGCTTTTGAGGATACTTTCAGTTTTGCACTGATTTTACCCCTGCGGGACGACACATCCACCATAGATCCCGTATCAAGGCCAAGTCTTTGGGCATCAGCCGAAGATATTTCCACAAAACATTCAGGTGAGAGCATGTTAAGCCCATCTGTTTTCATGGTCATGGTTCCGGTGTGATAGTGGTATAATACCCTTCCGGTTGTCAGAATATAGGGATATTTTTCATCCGGCTCTTCAGCCGGCGGGGTATGGTCAATTGCATGGAAGAGTCCTTTGCCCCTGGTAAATTGAGTGGTATGAAGAATGGGAGTCCCTTCATGGGTTTCATCGGGACAGGGCCAGTGAATGCCGATTTTATCGATTCTGTCCCAGGTAATCCCTTTGTAGGAAGGCGTGACAGAAGCGATTTCCTTGAAGATGTCCTGGCTGTTTTCATAAGACATCTCATACCCCATTCTTTTGGCAATTTTACAAAGGATTTCCCAGTCCTGCTTTGCTTCCCCAGGTGGTTTTACGGCTTTCCTGACCCGCTGAACCCGTCGTTCCGTATTGGTGAATGTACCGTCTTTTTCAGCAAAACAGGCGGCCGGCAGAACCACATCAGCTATTTTTGTGGTTTCTGTCTGGAAAATATCCTGGACAACAAAAAAGTCCAGGTTGGCAAGCGCTTTTCGTACATGGTTAAGGTCCGGGTCGGAAACCAGGGGGTTTTCACCAATAATAAAGAGTGATTTAAGCTCTCCTTCAAAGGCTTTGTGAATCATCTCGGTAACAGGTATTCCCGGAGTTGCAGACATGCCTGTTACGTTCCATGCCTTTTCATAATTATTTCTGGCCTCGTCATTGCTGACCAGTTGATATGCGGTAAACACATTGGGCAGCCCACCCATATCACAGGCGCCCTGCACATTGTTCTGACCACGCAATGGGTTTACTCCGCCGCCTGGTTTTCCTAGGTGGCCGCAAAGCATGGAAAGATTGGCAAGGGATTTTACATTGTTCGTACCACAGGTATGCTGAGTAATTCCCATGCAGTATAAAATAGATGCTACAGATGCTTTTGCAAACTGCCTTGCAATTTCAATAATATCGGCAGCCTTGATTCCTGTGATATTTTCCACATATTCAGGGGTATATGTTTCAACGATTTCTTTGAGGGCTTCAAAATTTTCGGTTCTGTTTTCAATAAAATCTTTGTCATGAAGTTCTTCTTTGATGATAATATGCATCATGCCGTTGATCAAGGCAATGTCGGTGCCCGGCGAAGGCCGCAGCCATTTGTCGGCATGGTCGGTAAGTTTTACCCGTCGAGGATCGATTACATAAAGTTTTTTTCCTTTTAAAACAGCGCGTTTAACAAAACTTGAGAGAACAGGGTGGTTTTCCGTTGTATTGGAGCCGATGACCAGTATTAAGTCGGATGTTTCAATATCTGCGATTGTATTGGTCATTGAACCGCTTCCAAATGCTGCAGCCAGACCGGCTACGGTGGAGCTATGTCACAGGCGGGCGCAATGGTCAATATTGTTTGTCTTTAGAACGGCACGGGTAAATTTCTGGGCAACATAGTTGTCTTCATTGGTGATTCTGGCAGAGGTCAGAAATCCTAAACTGTCCGGGCCGAATTCTTTTTTAATGGACCCAAGTTTTTGGGCCACAAGATCCAGTGCCTCATCCCAGGATGCTTCAACCTGTTTTCCATCTTTTTTAATTAAAGGTTTGGTCAACCGTTCCGGCGAGGCAACAAATTCATATCCAAATCTGCCTTTAACACAAAGGCTTGCATTGTTTGGTGCAAGATTAATATCAGCCCCATCGATTTTAACAATTTTATTGTTCTGGACAAAGAGATCAATCTGGCATCCAACCCCGCAAAACGCACAAGTGGTGCGAACTTTTTTTGTATCTGTAAACCTGCCGTCCCTGAAAACCTTATCCGGCACCAGAGCACCGACAGGGCAGACCTGGATGCATTCACCGCAAAAAACACAGTCAGAATCTTTTAAAACAGCATCGTTTTTTGCTATGATTTTAAGATCTTTTCCGCTGTAACCAAACTCAATGGCATTGTTCACCTGGATTTCCCGGCAGGCTTTTACACATCTTCCGCAAAGGATACACCGTGAAAAATCTCTGATAATAAAGGGATTGGCACGCTCAGTTTCATATTTGCATTCATTTAACGGCATGCCACGGGTTTTGACCTGATACCGGTAAGCAAGGTCCTGGAGTTCACAATCACCCCAAACCGGGCAAAGATCCTCTTTGCCGTCACTTTTCAGGACAGAAAGTTGAAATGATGTCCAGTCATTCGTATCAAAATCTCTTATGGCACAATTATGATTACCTGAAGCCAGAAGTTTGCTGATATTCTTCTGACGTGCTTTAATAACCTTTGAAGATTCCGTCAAAATGATCATATCTTGTTTGGCTTTTGTTGCACAAGATTCAACCAGATCGGATTCACCCTTTACTTCAACCAGGCATATTCTGCATGTCGTGGTTGGAATTGTGTTCTTTAAATGGCACAGGGTGGGGATATCAATTTTGTTGCGTTGTGCAACTTCAAGAATTGTCTCACCGGATTCAAAGGTCAGCTCATTTTCGTTTATTGTTATAATATTACGTTCCATGGTTATCTTCCCGGATATGATTTTATAACTATTTCACTAATTTGCCCTGACAACGAATAATTTTGTACACTGTCGGTGGATTATTGTCAATGTAGCAAATAAAATAAATTTTGTTGATATTATTGACTTTTCATTTTTCAAGTGCTTATACAGTAGTGAATTAATTTAATAATAAATGAATAATCGAAAATGCAAACCATAAGGATATAGTCATGTTTCAATCTATTTTAATGATGGGTGGACTGGGCGTCGCAATTGGTACTGTTCTGGTAATTGCTTCAAAAGCCTTTTATGTATACGAGGATCCAAAGGTTGTCGCGATCGATGATGTTCTGCCGGGAGCCAATTGCGGGGGGTGCGGGTTTCCGGGGTGTAATGCCAATGCCCAGGCTATTGTAAACGGGCTTCAGGATGTAAATTCCTGTGTAGCTGCCGGGGATGATGTGGCCATAGCAATTGCAGGAATTATGGGGGTGTCTGTTTCAGATAAAGAACCTGAATTTGCAGGGTCCGGATGCTATTACGGCAACGATGATGCGGATATAGAATATAAATACATGGGTGTAACCGATTGCAGGGCGGCTGCATTGTTATTCGGAGGGATGAAGGTCTGTAGAATAGGGTGCCTGGGACTTGGAACCTGTGTAAAAGCGTGTATGTTTGGTGCATTGTCCATTGGCAGTGACGGTTTGCCCAAAGTTGACCAGGAAAAATGTACGGGATGCGGCGCTTGTGAAAGGGTATGTCCTAAAAATATTATCCGGCTCACATCAGTGACCCGGAGAATTATGAGAGAATATACACAGGAAGAGTGTATTACGCCCTGTCAGAGGGCCTGCCCTACAGGTATTGATATTAAAGAATATATCCGGCTGATCAAAGAAGGAGATTTTCAAGGGTCTGTCCAGGTAATAAAAGAAAGAAATCCTTTCCCAACAGTTATTTCAAGGATTTGCCCGGCCCCATGTGAATTTAAATGCCGAAGGCTTTTGCAAGATGAATCGGTTGCTATAAATCATTTAAAACGGTTTGTCTGTGATTATGAAATGAATCAAAATAAAAGAGCATTGCCTTATAAAGCCCCGGCAACCGGAAAAAAGGTTGCAGTCATCGGTGGCGGGGTTGAAGGATTGTCAACTGCATTTTTCACTGCAAGGCTCGGGCATGACCCCACGGTTTTTGAAGCTACCGGTTCTTTGGGTGGTATTCTTCGTGTGGCCATTGCCAGACAAAGACTGTCCATGGATGTGCTTGACTGGGATATTGAAGGCGTGAAAGAAATGGGTGTGAATATACAGACCAATACCAAGGCCGGCACTGATTTTACCATTGATTCTCTTTTAAAACAGGGCTTTGATGCAGTATTTACCGCAACCGGCGGCTGGGATTCCAGGCTTGCAAGGGGAGATATTAATCAGGCGGTAACCGTTTTCCCCGGGGCATATCTATTAATTGATCTTTTAAGAAGTCAATCAGATAAGAATATCAGTATAGCATCAGGAGAAAATGTCGTGATTGCCGGCGGCGGTATAAGGGTACTGGATGCTGTTCATATTTTAAAAGAAAACGGATCAAAGAAAATAAGCGTCATTTCAAGAAAACACCCGGATGATTCATCTTTTGACCAGGCAGCTATTGATGAATTATCAAAGGCCGGGGCAACGATCATTTATAATACCGGGGTTACAAAGGTAATCGGTGAAGAAGGGCAGTTAAAATCAATTGAATATATAGAACTTGACACAGGCGTGAAACATGTTATTGATACAGATACGTTGATCATAGGTTCAGGACGATTCCCTGAGCTTGTGTT
>JAGLNZ010000293.1 GCA_023139225.1 Desulfobacula sp.
GAATCATAGGGTAAAAGGGGGTCGCCCTGTTTCCAGACAACTTCTTCGGGTACGTCAATACTATTTGATTTTTCCTTTAAAGGAAACTCTACTTCTTTTGCCGCAGAAAAGATCAGGTTTTCACCGTCTTTACCCCTGTGGGTCATGGCCACCCGGAGAATGGATTTTTTGCTCTCTTTGGCAGCGCCAAGAATTTCTTTGGATAAATCGGAAAATATATTGGAAAGGGTATCAAAATTTTTGCTTACTATAAATTTCCCGTTTGTTTTTTTGGCAGCATGCTCAAAGGCGTGTTTGTCTTCTTCTCCAACCATACCGATAAAAAGGGTTGATATGTTTGAATCTTTTATTTTTCCTAAGGTTGCTTCAAAGACTTCTTTCTCATCATCATCCACATCAAGGGCAGCATCTGCAAGGTAAACAAGGTATCTTCTATTGGATGGAACAGTGTTAAGTGTTTTCAAAGACATGTTTACGGATGCAAGAATGTTGGTGGTACTCCTTCCTTCCATCTGGGCAATACCTCTTAAGGCAGCTTCTTTTTGAGCGGTCAATACCTGTTCGACAATCACATCCCCACTGAAACTAGATACCTGGATTAAAAAATCATCAGGCAGGTCTTCAATAAATTTTCTTAAGAGCTGGCGTGTTTTTTCCATTCTTTTATCACACCCGGTACATGCATCAGGCCAGGAATCCATGGAGCCTGAATTGTCCACCATGATACTGATGACCGGCCGATTGGAGGCGCCTGCTGATTTAGGTCTTTCATACTCAATCCTGAACTGGCTGCCAAGGTTGCTGTTAATCTGTTCGAAAACCTGGGTGAGTTTTTCCTCGTCAAGGGCCACATAGTATTCACCTCCTGACATGTCGGCTATCCTGGACAGGGTGTTGACATCTGATTTTGCTCCAAAACCAATGGTAAACACAGGAATGCGAGACGCGGATACGGCGTCAATCACCTCTTGTTGTGTGGCGGCACTTCCCGGACCTGTATCGTTATGGTTGGCATCCACACCATCGGTAAATACCAGCAATGTCGGCCTGTCCGCTGTTAAAAGCATATCAAGGCCCAAAAGAATTGAATCATATAAAGCGGTTGCCCCATTGGCTTTGACACTTTTTAATGAAGTCAGCACCTGTTTTGGTGTGTTTCCTTTCAAGGGCTTGGGCTGTGTGTCAAAATCCACCACCTGGATGCGGGTATTGGAAGGCAGGCCCGATAAAAATTTTTTTGTGGCATTAAGGGCGGCTTTCATCTGGCCGCGCATGGAACCCGAGGAATCTAAGAGCAGGACAATATCTGCCGGTGTTTTTATCCGTTCAACCGATACAAGGGTTCCTTTCTGGCCGGCCTCTGCCACTTCAATATTTTTTATATCCGGAACAACCCGGGTTCGGTCTGTTCCAAGCATAGCGATGTTTAGGACGGCTTTTTTTTGGTCAGCTTTGGCTGAAAGAATTTTCATTTTGCCGGACTGTCCTCTGGCAAAGGCGTCATTTAGAGATTTCGGCCATTCCACAAAGGTCATTTTCCCGGGTTGAACAGGGATAAAATGGCTTTTTAATAAAGAGACGTCCTCAGCTTCAAATACAGGATTTACATGGATGGACCACATTCCCGGCGGCAGCCAGAAAAGCGCTTCACCAGAGGGGGTGACGTCTCCCACCTGTGATGCTTGTGAAAACCCGGGATAAATAGTTTCATCATCATATTCAGGGATGGCAGTGGCAGCACCATAAGGAACATTTTTTACCAGAAGGCCGCCTAAAGCATCTCCGTTTTTTAATTGGGGAAGAACCCGGCCTTTTTTTATTGAAAGATTGAAAGGAGGTGGATTGTCTCCGGCCCGAAGGCTGAAAGACCAGCGATAGGTTCCGGGAAATTGCGGCATATCCTGGATTTCCCAAACCGTACTTTCTCTTGTGTCCCTGTAAGCTGAAAAATGTATATTACGGGTGAGCTTGCCTGTGACAACATTCATATCCGCACCGATATCCAATTCAAGATGATTGTCCTGATCATCAAGGATAAACCCTGAACCGTCTATGTCGAACCGGTCCATTGTCCTGCCGTCATGAATAGTGTAAAAAATAAATGTCGGATGTTGAGTTGAAATGGAGGCAGTAATGCTTTTGCCCGGCAACAGGGTAATTTTCTCTAGGATTTCACATGAGTATCCATCATTTGCAGGGTCAATCCTAAAATAAAGTTCCTGGTTTTCACCTGTTTTTTTGTGCGCATAGATAACCTCATCCTCTTGAGAGATTAAATCAACCCTTGTTTCCTGCAGCCAGAGTTTCAGGTCAGTCTTGCCTTTTTCAATGTCCTGCCATGGTTTATGAAACTTCCATTGTTTTCCCCAGACTTCGCATTGGGTCAACCCCTGATTTGTTTTACAGATGAAAAAACCCGTACCCTCGGATGTATAATGAAGGTCCTGAATATCATTGATGCCGGCCAGAGGAATCATTGGCGGGGCAGAGGGAGAACAAAAACCAGTCACGGGATACAAAGATAATAATACAAAACAGAATGTGGACAAAATTAACATTTTTCGAAGTTTCATGGAATCCTCCTGAAACGTATTTGATTATGCAAACCTGGATATCAGTTAAATTGCAAATGATTTTAGTATAAAAAATGATCGGAAATCAAACTTATTTAAAAAATTCCTCTTTAATTTAACCTGTTCCAAAAAGGTAGCGATTGATTAATTAAAATGATATAGTATTGATTAAATAATATAATTTATAATAAGGCGCCTGGGTTTTTTTAAGGACAATTATTTCAATTTTTTAAGGTAGTGAATCATTTTATGCTTCTTGCGAAGTTAAAATTTAGAAACAAGCTGTTGATAACTTTTTTGTTTGTTTTTATTCCGTTAATTTTAATTGGCAGCACCATTGCTTATTACCAGATAAAAAGCAGACTTCAAGCAAGTATTGAAAAAGAGCTGCAGGACACAACCGACTCTTTGTTAAACCTGATAAAAACTTCCGCCTCGGTTTCCATAAAAAACAGGCTCCATGCCATTGCTGAAAAAAATCTGGAAATTGCCCAGTATTTTTATAGTAAACATCGATCCGGCTTGTTGACCAGGTCCCAGGCCATTAAAATAATTGAAGAGATATTTTCAAGTCAGTCTATTGGAATAAGCGGGTATATTTATTGCCTTAACTCTAAGGGTATCGTTACGATTCATCCAAACGACAAGGTAAGGAATTCTGATGTTTCACAGTTTGGTTTTGTTCAAAAACAGATGGAAATAAAAGATGGTTATCTTGAATATGACTGGAAAAATCCAGGTGAGCCTCAAGAACGGCCCAAAGCCCTTTATATGGTTTATTATAAGCCGCTTGACTGGATCATTTCCGTGTCTTCCTATCGTGGAGAATTTAATCATCTGGTGAATATTGATGATTTCAGAGAAAGTATTCTTTCCCACAAATCAGGAAAATCCGGGTATGCCTATGTTCTTAATGAAGAAGGAACAGCAGTGGTGCATCCAAAGCTTCAGGGAATCAATCTGTTGCAGCAGTCAGAGTACCCGAACCAATTTTTAAAACAGATTCTTAAAGAGAAAAACGGAAAAATCAATTATTTCTGGAAAAATCCTGGTGAACCTGCATTCCGTGAAAAGATCGTTATTTTCAAATATCTGCCGGAATACAAATGGATCATTGCCTCTTCAAGCTATGTCGAGGAAATCTATTCACCTTTGAAAACATTCAGGAATTTTTTAATTGCCGCACTTATTTCAATTCTTTTATTATCTGTTGGGATAGCATATTTAATCAGCAAATCTGTTACAAAACCACTTACATCATTAATGGATAAACTTGAAGAAGGGTCCAAAGGTAATTTTTCCGTTCGTATGGATGATGGCGGCCCTGACGAGTTTGGCAAATTATCCCGGCATTTTAATTCTTTTATGGACCAGTTGGAACACAATAATGAAGAGATTGAAGCAGAAATTCAAAAAAATGTTGAAACCCGGGCAGCTCTGGTAGATAACGATTTAAAGCTCCGCAGTCTTTTTGATCAATCTTTTCAGTTTACGAGTATTTTATCCCCTTCAGGAATACTTGAGGAGGTGAACCAGAGCGGGCTTGATTTTGCCGGATGTACAGCGGCAGATGTTGCGTATAAACCCTTTTGGCAGACGCCATGGTGGCGTCATGACCAACAGGTTCAAGAACAATTGAAAGAGGCTGTTAAAAAAGCGATTCAGGGCAATTTTGTGCGATATGAGACCACAAATATTTCAAAAGACGATAAGATCAAAAATTTTGATATTTCTATGAAACCTGTTTTTAACCCTTCAGGAGAAGTTGCGTTCATCATCGCAGAAGGCAGGGATATTACAGAGTATAAACTGGCTGCCATGGAAAGAAAAAATCTGGCGGTTCAATTGGAAAAATCACAGAAAATGGAGGCAATCGGTACACTTGCAGGAGGAATTGCTCATGATTTCAATAATATTCTATCCGGAATTCTTGGATATGCACAATTAGCAGAGCTGAGCCTGGACAATACGATAAAAGCAAAAGGACATATTAAGCAGGTTGTCAAAGGTGCCCAGCGAGCGGCAGGGCTTACCCAGCAGATTCTGACATTCAGCCGTCAGACAGAGTATGAAAAACATCCGTTAAATTTATATCTTGTAGTAAAAGAAGCCCTGAAATTATTGCGCTCTTCTATTCCCACTACCATTGAAATCAGTGAAAATATAGTTTCAACGGCAAAGATAATGGCTGATCCTACTCAGATGCATCAGGTAATTATGAATCTTTGCACAAATGCATACCATGCCATGGGAGAGATCGGTGGTATTCTGACGGTACAACTTTTCGAAGTTGAGATTTCACATGATAAAGATATTTTTGATCATAGTATGAAAAAAGGAAAATATCTTCTGCTTGAGATCACTGATACGGGTACAGGTATGGATGAAAAGACCTTATTAAAGGCATTTGATCCGTATTTTACCACCAAGGAGGTTGGAAAGGGGACAGGATTTGGCCTGGCCCTGGTCCATGCAATCGTTGAAGAGCATGACGGTTATATAAAAGTTAAAAGTTCGCCGGGACAGGGGTCAAGTTTTTATGTCTACATGCCCGTGGTTGACCCTGAGACAAATCCTTATACAAGCAAAAAAGAAGAGAAATCATTCAAGGGCGGGACTGAAAAGATCATGGTCGTTGATGATGAAGAAGATATTCGCAAAATTGTTCAGGAATTTCTGCAGGTTCACGGTTACTCGGTAACAACCTTTGGAAATGGAGCCAACGCCTTTGAAGCCTTTGAAAAAGATCCGAATTATTTTGATCTGATTGTTACGGATATGACCATGCCCCGGATGACGGGTGATGAGCTTTCCAGAAGAGTGTTCAAGTTTCGACAGGACATGCCCGTCATCCTGTGCACAGGATACAGTGAGACGATTTCAGAAACAAAAGCCCTTGAAATGGGTATTAGAAAATATGTTCAAAAACCCTTCTCCAACGAGTATCTGGCGGGTTTAATCCGGGAGATACTGGATAAGGATGTTACTTCCTGATGTCAGTCGATATGGCGGACCGTGAGAACAGGACAGGAAGCTGTGCTGATGACCCGATCAGTTGTAGAACCAACCAGAAACTGTTCCAAAAGACTGTGGCCGCGAACCCCTACTACGATCATGTCCACTTCTTTTTTCTCGGCATAGTTGATCAATTCCTTATAAGGCTGGCCTTCAAGCAGTATGGTAACGGGGCTGCACCAGTTCCGGCTGTTTTCAGGAACCATATGTGAAAGCTGTCTTTCAAGCCGGCTTAACAGGGAGCTTTTTTTCTGCCAATCCTTATCCGTCGCATTTTTCTGAAGATCAAGATATTCCGAACGGGTCCAGCCGATATGGTCACCCTCCTGTATTTTTACATAGTCATAGGCTGTTAAGTCAATTTGTTCCGTTGGCCTGATAACATGGGCCAGATAAAGTTGTGTCTGAAATTCCTGTGCCAGGCTCAGGGCATAGTCAAAAGCAAGCTGGGAATCCTGGGAGAAATCGCATCCCACAAGAATTCGTTTTAATTTTATACTGTCCTCAACCGGTGAAACCAAATGGTTTTCAGATGAGTGCAGGACCAGAAGCGGGCATGACAGGATTTTCATCAGCCTGCTTGTGACAGAGCCGATTAAAAATCGTTTTACACCTGATCCGCCATGGGTTGCTGCAATGACCATATCCACATCATTTTCAAGGGCAGTTCGTTGGATCTCGTCTGCCGGGTGTCCTGCTGAAACTAGTATCTCACATTCAATATCAAAGGCTTCCACCATTTTTTTAAGTCTGTCCCTGGAATGCCGGATGCGCTCACCATCAATATCGGCATAGTTAAGATATGGTGCCATATGGCTTGAAATCATCAGTGTTCCCGGTACAACATGGCACAAACAAAATTTTGAACCAAACTCTGAGGCCAGTGATTTTCCATAGGACAGGATCGTATTGGTAAAGTCTGAAAAATCGATTGC
>JAGLNZ010000294.1 GCA_023139225.1 Desulfobacula sp.
AAACAAGACAGGAGGCAAGGCTGGGAAGACAGATATGCATGGAAACCGTTAAATGTGATTGCAGTTACAGCCCCTTTCAATCCAGTATCGTATGGCCCATTTCTAAAAATAAATCCTGATCCGAGATAATGCCTGTTATGTTTGTAACCCCTTTGACAAGCAATAATCGTTTTTGTTTTTTATACATAAGGTCTGCCACTTCCAGCAGGTTGGCATTTTCATTAATAACAGGCGGGAGTTTTGACATGATTTCCCGAATTTTTATACCTGTTATATCTTTCATCCGGTCAGAAAAAAGGCCGTCCCAGAAAGCGGGTGAAAATTGATAAGTATTTGTGGTGGGCATGGTGTCTTGTGAAATATAATCAGGCCGCGCAGTCTTGAAAAAATCCATTGGTGTCAAACCGCCAACCGGAAGGCTTGTCTGATCTAAAACCAGTAAAAACGTATGAAAGGTTTCCATCTTATTTGACTTGCGATTATCTGTTTCAAGCCAGGGCATCATTTTTTTTACAGCATCGCGTATTGCAAGGTCTGCAAGGATTGTTGTCTGTTTATTCATATGGGTCATTATATTTAAGGCCTTTTTATCATCGAATTTAAATCCGTGTTTTTTTTCAGCGTAAGCATCATGAATCCGTAAAGCGAGCATATTTATGTCACAGGGTTTTTTAAGATAATCAAACGCCTCCCTGACAAGGGCTCTTAATGCAGAATTCTTGCTGCCATGTCCGGTAAGCATGATTACCTGGGTTTCAGGAGCCATTTTTTTTATTTTAGTCAGGGCTGCAAGTCCATCCATGCCGGGCATCTGTATATCCAGAACAATCACATCCTGGGGATTGTGTTTTAAAATTTTCAGGGCTTGTTCAGCGGTATGGGCAACCCGGGTTTCAAATCCTTTTTTTATCAATAGTTTTGATGTGGTTGTGCAAAACCTTTCTTCGTCGTCAATCATTAAGACTTTGATTTTTTTTGTCATTTATCCCGCCTCTCTTTTTGTCGGATTGGCTCAATAAAATTTCCCCCACAAATTTTAGCAGCAAGTAACATGCCATGAAAATTACCTGTTTTACTGCCCAAGGGGGAGGTAATAATTGAAAATGGGTTAAAACGCAGGATGCGTATAATTTGTATTTTTTAAAAAATGCCTGGAAAAAGCTATCCTGATTGTTCATCCGGTTATTTTTTTCAATAATTGATGTCAGTTTTTTTTACACCTTGACAAGATCATTCCATAAAATTTCGCCCGGAGAAATTATTTTGGATGGTTGTTGAATCCCTAAACAACGATATAGCAGGCGCTTGGACAATATTACAAGAGATGGCATGGCAGTTGCTAGTATCCTGATTGTAACAGGAAAAAATTTGTTGTTAATGACTGGAAAATAAAGGAGATGAAAAATGCTGATAAAAGAATGGATGAGCAGATCTGTAATTACTCTGGAAACTGATAAATCTTTAACTGATGCCTTAAAATTATTTCAAACAAGGGTTATTTCCATGCTTCCGGTTTTAAAAGATGGAAAACTTGTTGGTATCGTAACTGATGGCGATATTAAAAAGGCCTCTCCTTCTGATGCCACCACCCTGGATAAATTTGAAATGAAGTCACTCATGGATACTGTTGCAATTGAATCTGTCATGTCAAAGCCTGTTGTCACCATACAGGCAAATCATACGGTTGATGAGGCTGCCGGAATCATGCTGAGCAAAGGTATATCAGGAATGCCTGTGCTTGATAATGTCGGCAGGATTGAAGGTATCATCACTAAAAGCGATATTTTCAGGTGTTTTGTATCTTTTACAGGTGTTTCAAACAAAGGACAGGTTTTTGCATTTAATCTGCCGGATAAGCCCGGTATCATAAAAAATTTAACTGATATAATCAGAAACAGCGGCGGCCGGCTGTGCAGCATCATGACCTCTTACGATGATATTGAAGAAGGGTTCAGGAAAGTGTTTTTTCATACATATGATATTGATCCTGACAGTTTTGACAGCCTGGTTGAAAAATTTAGCAGAGCAGGGAAACTGCTTTACGTGGCTGATCTGTCAAGGGGATTCAGGATGATTCGATAGAAGATAAAGCAGTGTTTTAACCAAGGAAATTTCAGCCTGAATTGATCTGCCACAATATGAATAATAACGTCGCTTCTGAAAATATATGTCTCCGGTTTGTTTACAGGGTGTAACCTGTCTGTGACAGAATTTTAAGGATTACCTCCCGGTTGTTTTTATCAATGGGGCAGGCAAAAGTCCTGTTGTTGATGAATATGTTTGTTAAAAGATAAAGGAGAATTGTAATGAATAAAATTAAAAAAATTTTAGCCTGTATTGATCTGTCGCAATATTCATTGATTACATTTGAGTATGCTGTTAAACTTGCAAAAAGAACTCAGGCACAAATTATTGTTTTCAATGTTATCAATCAGCTGGATCTCAATAGCGTTAACATGGTCACAGGTTATTTCCCCGGTTATTTTTCCAATGGAACCAATTCGGAAGAATATGTCAAAGGTTCTTTTCGGCATTCCCTGGTCCCGGTTGTCAGTGTCAGGGATAAAATAAAGTTTAAAAGGGAAGCTTAATATGTTTGAAAATAAAAATAAAATTCTTGTGGCCCTGGACGGATCACAAAAATCATTTAAAACCATTAAATATCTTTGCAGTTTTAAACCATTCCTTAAAAAGGAACTTGTTCTGCATAATATTATCACAAAAGTTCCGGAGTGTTATTACGATTTTATAAAAGATCCTTTCAGCGATAAAGCAAGTTTCCAGGTGAAAGCATGGGAGCGAGAATATAAAGTTAAAATAGAAGCGTTTATGGAAAAAGCAAAAATGGAACTCATTGCCTCGGGATTTAAGCCGGAAGCCATCAGCATTATCATAGCCCGGAGAAAAAAGGGGATTGCAAGGGACATCATGGATGCAGCCCAAAAGGGATATGATGCCCTTTTAATACGGAGAAGAGGCGGTGCGCAGGCATTGTTATCCCTTGCCTTGGGAAGTGTTTCAACAAAACTGGTTGAAAAAATCGTGAGCCTCCCGGTTATGCTGGCAGGGGTGCAAAAGGTCAATCATTCTCTTTTCCTTGCCGTTGACGGGTCTAAAGGGGCGAAAAGGGCGGTTGAGTTTGTCGCCAAGACGATTGAAAATTCAGATTGCAGGATTGTTCTGTGCAGTGTGCTCAGGGATTTTAATGTGTATGATGAAAAAAAGAAGAAAAAAAAATCAACTGATTTTATCAGGGCAGCATTTGAAGAAATTGAAACCGCGGTCACAGATGCCGGTAAAATTCTTGAACTTGCCGGTATTCAAAGAAAAAATATTGTAACTAAAATTATACAAGGAGCCAAAAGCCGAGCAGGAGCAATCGTTGAAGCGGCCAGGGAAGAAAATTGTGATACTATTGTTTTTGGTAGAAAAGGAAAATCTGATGTTACCAGTTTTGATATAGGCCGTGTCCC
>JAGLNZ010000295.1 GCA_023139225.1 Desulfobacula sp.
TATCTTGCCGGAGGGTATAACCGTCTAAAAACAAAAGTGGCCGGCAGAATTATTGAGAATGAAGATCTGGTTAATATTCCCAACTGGCTTTGTTTCAATTTCCGCATTCCAGGAGAGGAGTGGTTTCAGCTAAAAGATGTAAAGATCCTTTTTTATAGACAATCCCTGATGATAAAAAAAGGGATACTTAACCGCACCATATGCTTTCGGGATAAACAAAATAGAGAGACGCGCATTTGTCAACACTCATTTGTCCATGGAAATCAGGTGCATAGGGCTGCGCTTAAAACCATTATTACACCCTTGAACTGGGGAGGTGAAATACAGATATGTTCTGCCCTGGACGGCCGGGTGACAAACCAGGGGGTTGAGCGTTACCGGGATTTGGATAACCAGCATCTTGATCTGGTTGACTCTCGGCATATTGATGAAAAAAGTATGATTTTAAAAATGCGTACCAATCAGTCATGTATAGATATTGCAATGGGTGCAAGAACCAAAATATTCCTTAAAAATAATCTGGCTGCTGTTAAATCTGTTCCAGCGGATAAACCCGGTGGATATGTTGCAAGGCATTTTGTTGTAAATGTGGGGAAGAAAGATGATCTTACCATGGAAAAACTGGTCTGTATCTATACATCCCGGGATACAGGTATTTCCGAATGCCTGTTAGAGGTGGAAAATACGATTGCAAATGATGTTGAAAGTTTTGATAGTTTATTTGAATCCCATGTTACAGCCTGGCAGCTTTTATGGCGCAAATTCGATGTCAAACTGGAACTGGACAATATTGATATTGAGCAATATACACAAAAAATTATTCGATTGTATATTTTTCATTTATTACAAAGTTCTTCTGTTCATACTCTGGACATTGATGTTGGTATGCCGGCCCGGGGATGGCATGGCGAAGGATATAGAGGACATATATTCTGGGATGAAATGATTATTTTCCCATTTTTAAATTATCGGGCACCCCAGATTACAAGAACCTTGCTCATGTATCGTTACCGACGTCTTGAAGAAGCCCGGCGTGCAGCCAGAAAAGCCGGCTGCAAAGGCGCAATGTATCCATGGCAGAGTGGAAGCAGCGGCAGGGAAGAGACCCAGCAGATGCATCTAAACCCTGAATCGGGTCGCTGGCTTCCGGACAACACCTATCTGCAGCGCCATGTAAATACTGCCATTGTCTATAATATCTGGCAGTATTTTCAAATTACCCACGATATAGAGTTTTTATCCTGTCACGGTGGTGAAATAATAATAGAAATTGCCCGGTTCTGGGCAAGCATTGCAACCTATAACTCTGAACTTGACCGATATGAAATTCTGGGTGTAATGGGGCCTGATGAATATCATGACTCCTACCCCGGAGCAGATCAACCAGGTCTGAACAATAATGTCTATACTAATTTAATGGTAATGTTTGTTATGGATCAGGCGCTTAACCTGCAGCATGTTATTCCTGAACAGGACTGGGAATATTTAAGAAAAAAGCTTGGGATAGAAGAAAGAGAACTTGCAAAATTCCAAAAAATGAGTCGAAGGATGAAACTGGCATTCCATGGAGATGGAATCCTCAGTCAATTTGAAGGATATGAAAACTTAAAGGAATTTGACTGGGATGGTTATAGAAAGCGATATGGGAATATCCAGCGCCTGGACAGGATTCTTGAAAAGGAAGGAGATAGCGCCAATAACTATAAATTGTGCAAACAGGCTGATGTCTTAATGCTTTTATATCTTTTCAGTGCTGAAACTTTAAGAAAAATGTTTAAACGTCTTAATTATAATTTTGATAAAGATTCTATTCCCAAAAATATTAACTATTATCTAAATCGAACTACAAACGGGTCATCCCTGGCATTGGTCATTCACGCCTGGATTGAAGCACGGCAGGCAAGAGAGCGTTCCTGGGATTTTTTCAGCCGGGCACTTGAGACGGATATGGTTGCTGATAGAACCGGAAGCACCCGGGAGGGTATTCATCTGGCTGCCATGTCGGGATGTATTGATATTCTTCAACGGGGCTATGCAGGTCTGGAAATACGCAGTGATATACTTATTTTAAACCCTTTACTTCCAAAATCCATAAACCGTATTTGTTTTCACATTCGATACAGAAACCACTGGCTTGACCTGGAAATCACTCAAGCCGACGTCAGGGTTACAAGCCTTACCAGCAGGGCAAGACCCATCATGGTTATGATTAAAGATGAAATAATCAGATTATATCCAGGCAAGTTAGCAGTCGTGGATCTTTAAACTATCTTCCTGGAAGCCTGGAAAGAGATAAGGATAAAAAAATGGATATAAAAAAAAGTCACATCATCATTGTATCCAACAGGTTGCCGCTTATTATCAAAATGAGTGAGGATGGAAAAATAGAGGTGGAAAAAGGGGCCGGTGGGTTGGTAACAGCAATGGCACCGGTGCTGAAAAATCGAAACGGCATCTGGATAGGCTGGCCGGGCAATGTGCAGGGAGCAGATATTGAGGACAGCATGTTTCCGGCAATACAGACAGCTGCTTCCGGATATAGTGTTAAACCTGTTATGCTTAATTTAGAAGAGTTAAAGAATTATTACGAGGGTTTTTCCAATTCAATTTTATGGCCGCTTTTTCATAATTTTACTGACAAGTGCATTTTTTTGCCTGAATATTGGAAGAGTTATCAGGATGTTAATAAAAAGTTTGCATTATCCGTGTGCCAGAATGCAGGTGCCCTTGATTTTATCTGGGTGCACGATTATCAATTAATACTTGTGGGGTCTTACTTGCGCAAAATGCATAATAGAAATCCCATCGGGTTTTTTTTGCATATTCCATTTCCGTACATTGAAACCTTTGCACGATGTCCATGGCGTTTTGAGCTTCTCTTTGCCATGTTGGAATATGACATTATAGGTTTCCACACCATTCAAAATAAACGTAATTTTATTGGATGTATCAACAAAATAATTCAGGATGTGCAAATTGATGCAAAAGCAGCGTTTGATGAAACGGTTAGTGAATTAAAATTCAAGAACAGGGTCATCCGCGTTGGAGTTTTTCCCATCAGCATTGATTACCATGAGTTTTCTCTCCATGCCTGGGACAATAAGGTCTATAAAAGATCAAAGGAAATACGGAATAATGCCCCCGGGACTAAAATAATACTGGGGGTTGATCGTCTGGATTATACCAAGGGCATACTTGAAAAATTAAAAGCATTTCAAAAATTTTTAACACGGTTTCCAAAGTTTCATAAAAAGGTACATTTTATTCAACTTGTGGTCCCAAGCCGCAGGGAAATAACAGCCTATGCTGATCTGAAATTTAAGATAGAACAACTTGTGGGGGAGATTAACGGCGAATTCAGTACAAATGACTGGCGTCCTGTTCACTATATGTTTAGAAACCTTGACAGAAATGAACTTATATCATTGTACCGGGCAAGCGACATCGCTTTTATTACACCGCTAAAGGATGGTATGAACCTTGTCGCCAAAGAATATTGTGCCTGCAATA
>JAGLNZ010000296.1 GCA_023139225.1 Desulfobacula sp.
GCCATTGAAAAAAACTTGTCTAGTTTTCCACAAGTGGATGAATATTTTCCAGTTAAACCGGTCGATGCGATAGGGTCGCGTCATTGAGTCCTAATCGTTGCATTTTTGCGTTTTTCTTTATTTTTCTAATTTCGGGCTAAAATATTCTAATATATTGAAATTAAGGCATTTTATTTATGTTTTCCATGAGAATATTTATTGGCATTTATTTTGCTTTCATGTATAGAGAAAAGAGATAACTCCAAAGGGTACGAGTTGGCAAAAGCACGCATTATCAAATGCTTTTGTCATGATTTATATTAATTATTATAACCACAAGGAGACGATTAAATGAGTGCATTAGTGATCATGGTTGTTGCGTTTATAGGTTATATTTTAATGTATAACCTGTATGGCAAATTCATCGGGCAGAAAATTTTTAAGTTATCCAAAGGGGTAACGGTTCCTTCCGTTGAATTAGAAGATGGTGTGGATTATGTTCCCACTAAAAAGGAAGTAATTTTCGGACATCATTTTACATCCATTGCCGGAACCGGGCCCATTGTCGGACCCGCTGTAGCCATTATATGGGGATGGGTACCTGCGCTGATCTGGGTATTTTTCGGAAGCATTTTCATGGGGGCGGTACATGATTTCGGAGCATTGATTATCTCCATGAGAAATCAGGGAAAATCCATTGCCGATTATACTGCAAAGTATGTTAACGCCCGCACCCGGTTTTTCTTTTTCCTGATTGTATTTTTAGAGCTCTGGATTGTGATTGCCATTTTCGGATTGGTGATTGCCGTGGTATTTGCCATGTATCCGGCAGCAGTATTTCCGGTCTGGTGTGAGGTGCTCATCGCCCTATATCTTGGACATGCGATTTACAAACAGGGTAAAAGCATCATGACCTGGTCCATTATTGCCGTGATTCTCATGTATGTCACGGTGTTCATCGGTGTTTACATTCCCATTAAAATGCCGGCAATTGCAGGGATTCCGCCTACGGGTGTTTGGACGATTATTCTTTTGGCCTATGCATTTATTGCTTCTACACTTTCTGTGACCACTTTGCTTCAGCCCCGTGACTTTATTAACTCCCATCAGCTTTTAATTGCCATGACTCTGTTGATTCTTGGTGTGATTTTGTCCGCCTTTGGAGGGAATCTTCATATAGTTGCTCCGGCAGTTCAGATGGCACCTGCCAAAGCACCGCCCATGTGGCCCTTTTTGTTTATTACCATTGCCTGCGGTGCTATTTCAGGATTCCATTCCCTGGTATCCTCGGGAACATCGTCAAAGCAGGTCAGGGATGAAAATGATTCCTTATTTGTCGGCTATGGTTCCATGCTCATGGAAGGATCACTTGCCACTTTGGTGATCATTGCCGTGTCTGCCGGAATCGGTATGGGGTATGTAACCAAATCCGGTGAGACCCTTATGGGAGTAGCAGCCTGGACAACCCATTATTCTTCCTGGGCAGCAGCAGCCGGCCTTGGTTCCAAAATTGCGGCCTTTGTTAACGGATCAGCCAACATGATTGCATCAACCGGACTGCCCAATGGCATAGCTGTGGTTATCATGGGGGTATTTGTTGCATCTTTTGCCGGTACCACACTGGATACAGCCACCCGTATCCAGCGCTATATTGTTTCCGAGCTTTTTACCAGTTTGAAAATGAATTTTCTCACCGGTAAATACATCGCTACTTTTATAGCTGTGGCAACAGCACTGGCGCTTGCCTTTGCAACCGGTGCCGGTGGAAAGGGTGCGTTAAAACTCTGGCCCTTGTTCGGGGCGGTCAACCAGACCCTTGCAGGCCTGGCCCTGATCATTATTACGGTGTACCTTAAAACCAAAGGTGGTATGAAATGGCTGGTGTCAGGTATCCCGGCTGTATTAATGATGTTCATGACCATATGGGCACTTATACTGAATCAGACCAAGTTCGGTACCAGCCATAATATGCTGCTCCAGGTAGTAAATGGATTAATACTTTTTCTGGCTATCTGGATCGCTATTGAAGGGATCATGAAATTTTTGAGCATGAAATCCGAATCCTGATGATAAAATTCTTCTAATGTTAAAATTCTAATGGTAAATAGTATAAGCCGGGGAGAAATAATTTCTCCCCGGCTTATATGACGATTTGATATGCATAAGACACTTAAAAAACAATATATGATCATAATTTTACCGGTACTGGGCCTTTTTTTGGCCTTTGGCCTGGCAAGAAGCTTGGATATTCTCAAGCCCGGACTATTTGTCATTCCTTCCGTTCTACATGGCGCGCTGTTTGTCTTATCCGCCATTACCGCCATTGCAGGCCCGCTTTTTCTTCGGACCCTTTTTGCCCATTCCATGCGGGAGCAAAAACATGTTCCAGCCAAGGAATTTTTATCATTTCAAAGAAAAATTTTATGGATATCACAAATTACGCCGTATTTTGCTTTTACTGCGGTTTTATGTGATTTTCCCAGGTTTTATGCAGGTGCTATCGTGTTGATGGCTCTATATGCAGTCTATTATTATTTTCCATCCCAAAAACGGATTAATTTTGATAGAAAGATATTCAGGGTAAAATGAAAAACCCGGGAATATATATCCGTGATATAATTGGAAGAATAAAAAATTGCATTACAGGCATCTGGCAGGTGGCTGACGAAGTTGCAAGAGATAAGGCGGTTGGGACCATTGAGGCGGAAAAAGAAGAGCTGGACTATATCTTTGCCGTTCTCGTACAGGGAACATTCATAGGGATGCCGTCCCCGCCCGTGCATATCAGCATGGATCTTCTTCCTTTAATGGAAAAGGATTTGATTTTGCTTCTTGAAAGAGTGGACACAGCCAATGAACCATTATCCCGGCTGTTTTCCGTATTTGATATAGGATAAACATCATGGCTGAACTTCAAACATTATTTTTTTTGGGCAAGGGCGGAACCGGAAAATCCACGGCATCTGCACTTTTGTCACTGGTGCTCATGGAGAAAGGCAAAAAAGTACTCCTGGCTTCTTTTGATGATGCCCACAACCAGTCTGATATTTTTGAAGCTGATTTTTCCGATAAAGCATGCTCAATAGGACCCTGCCTTGAAGTCCTTCAAGTTGACCGGGATAAAGAAATCAAAAAGTATTTAAAGAAAACCGCCCAGAATGTTAAAAACAGTTATGCATACCTGACAGCCTTTAACCTGGACAATTATTTTGATATTTTGAAATATTCTCCCGGCATGGAGGAATATGCTCTGGTCACAGCATTTATGAACCTTCAAACCCGATATAAAGATTATGATTACCTGATCATTGACATGCCGCCGACAGCCCTGTCTTTAAGGTTTTTTAACCTGCCGGCCCTGTCATTGACATGGATTGATCAGCTTGAAAAACTGCGCATGGAAATTTATAAGCGAAAAGAGATTATTTCAAAAATTAAATTTGCCGGAAAAGAATTTGAACGGGATAAGGTCCTGTCCAGGATACGGGAGATCAAATCCGAGTATCAGACACTTAAAGATGTTTTTGAAGATCATGAAAAATCAAATCTTTTTGTTGTGTTCAACCGGGATGTGCTGTCTGTGGCGGAAACCGGACGTATCCTTGATCAGCTTAACTCCTTGAACATTAAAATAAAGGGACTGATCTGCAATGACCGGATGCAAAAGGTGCCAAAACAAAAAAACACTGAAAACCGATTTTTATCCATCCCCATTCAGAACATTCCTTTTTCATCTTCTCCTTTAATCGGGATGTCTGCATTAAATCATCATATCTCTTCATACGATCTGACCTTTGATAAGATTTTTCAAAAAAACTAAATACAATGTCATAGAGCTTTCCAGACTGTAAAGCTAACTGACTTACCCATTAAAGTTTTTCATGTAAAATAATTTCGCATTCAACTTTTTTATTCCTAAGCACAAAGATTTCAGGGTATTCGCAATTGGTTTAGCTCATTTGCTCAATTGTTCCCCTGCAATGGCATTGTTATTGCTTTTATAATTCATATTGCGGCATGTGCATTTAAAGGAAAGTTTGAATTGGACAAATTAAAAATGTGAGGTGCCAGATGCTGAAATATAAATTTAAACCTTCGAAAACAATCATTTTGTACGAAATAGTTGGTTTCAGCATAATCATATTATTTTTATGGGTGGATGAAATTTTTGATGTGCCTCATTACCTGTTTGGAAGTATGGAAACACCTGTAAATACAGTTGAAAGCATTTTTGAAAGCATTATGATTCTGATCATCGCAATTTTCTGTATTAAGGTGACAATTCATCTGCTAACCCAAATCAAGATTTTGGAAGGAAGGATTCCCATCTGTGCTTCCTGTAAAAAAATCAGAGATAACAATGGTCATTGGCACCAAATTGAAAAATATATAGAGAATCATTCCAATGCGTCCTTCACTCATGGCCTTTGTCAGGAGTGCATGGATAAATTGTATGGCCATGAAACATGGTATAAAAAAAAGGAGAACTGCAATGAATAAAATAAAAAAAATTTTGGCTTGTATTGATCTTTCACAATATTCTTTGATGACACTTGAATATGCTGTGGAGCTTGCAAAAGGAGCAGAAATACAAATTATTGTTTTTAATGTCATCAATCAAAGAGATATCAATGGCGTTGAAATGGTCAGTAATTATTTTCCAAATAAAATTAGTGTGGAAGGCTATGTCAAGGAGTTGAAAAAGGACAGGCATGGAATGATAAAAAGCATGATCAAAGAGAATTTTTTTGATGAAAAATCAATGATGAGCATAAAGATTGATACGGGTATTCCTTTTGAATCTATCCTGAACGCAGTTGAAACAGAGAATGCTGATTTGATTGTGATGGCCAATAAGGGCAGGGGAAATATTTCAAAGGTTCTTTTTGGCAGTGCTGCCGAGAAAGTGTTTCGCCATTCCCCGGTTCCGGTTGTCAGTGTCAGGGATAAAACCAAATTTAAAAGAGGGAAATAAGACAGCAGCTTCAGTAACAGTAAGAGGATAAATTATGAGCACATTTAATTTGCATAGACTGTTCAATCCGAAATCCGTGGCAGTGGTTGGAGCCAGTGAAAAAAAAGGTTCTATCGGTTTCTCAATTATGTCAAATATTTTAAAAAATGGTTTTACGGGAGATATTTTTCCTGTTAACCCAAAATACATCAGTATCATGGGATTGTCCTGTTTCACCGGTATTGAGAATATCAAACATGATGTGGACATGGCAGTCCTTGCAATACCCATACATTTTGTTCCCGATATTGTTGAATCCTGCGGCAGGGCAGGCCTGGCAGGTGTGGTTATCATATCTTCCGGCGGCAGGGAGGTGGGAGAAAAAGGACGAGCGATTGAAGCTGCCATTCAGGAAAAGGCCCGAAAATACAATCTGCGCATTATCGGCCCTAATTGCCTGGGTATTGTAAACACATCAAAGGCCTTTAACGCAAGTTTTGCCCATTTATTTCCTTTGCCGGGGAATATTGCCTTTCTTTCCCAGAGCGGTGCGGTGTGTACATCTGTTTTAGACCTTGCCAATCGTGAAAAGATCGGTTTCAGCCATTTTGTCAGTCTTGGCTCAATGATGGATGTTGATTTTGCTGATATGATTGATTACTTAGGTTCTCTAAGTTCTGTTAAAAGCATTGTTATGTATATCGAGAATATCACCAATATCCGAAATTTCATGAGTGCTGCACGGTCGGTTTCCCGTGTGAAACCCATTATTGCCTTGAAATCGGGCAGATCCAAAGCCGGAGCCAGGGCGGCAGCTTCCCATACCGGAGCTTTGGCTGGGGTTGATGCCGTTTATGACGCAGCATTCCGGCGGGCTGGAATCTTACGTGTTAATGAATTTGAAGAATTGCTGGACTGTTCACAATTTCTGGCAAAACTGGGCCGTCCTTCCGGACCGGGGTTTACTATTATAACCAATGCAGGCGGGCCGGGTGTTATGGCAGCAGATGCACTTTCGTCCCATGGAATGGAACCTGCCATGCTCAGTTCTCAAACCATTAGTGAACTGGACAAAATCCTTCCGGAAAACTGGAGCCATGCAAATCCTGTAGACATTGTCGGGGATACAGCGCCGGATATATATATTGAGGTGGCAAAAATATGTGCAAATGCCAGGGAAACCAATGCTTTGCTGCTGATGTGTTCTCCGGCCGGGACTATGGATACCTTGAATCTGGCAAACTCCTTGATCCCGTGTTTGAAAACTTTGCCTTGTCCTGTTTTTACGGCATGGATAGGTGGTGATAATGTTCAGGAGGCAAGAAAGGTTTTCAATCAGGCAGGTATTGTTACCTATGATTCGGCAGAACGGGCGGTCAGGGCCTTTAAAAACCTTTATCAATATGGCCGTAATATAGAAACCCTGTTGGAAATACCTGTTCGAACAGACAAAAAACTTATCATCAACCGTTCCAAGGCCAAAGATATCATAAAAAAAGCCATTGCCGCCAGAGTTCAGAGTCTTACTGAAATTGAAGCTAAAAATTTGCTTTTATCCTATGGGATTCCTGTCAATACCACCCAACTGGCTGACCGTGAAGAAATGGGCGTTCAAGCCATGCAAACCGGGACAGATTATGAACTGATCATTGGTGCAAAAACAGACCCTGATTTCGGGCCTGTTATTCTTTTTGGAATGGGAGGTGTCCTCACCGAAGTGTTCAGGGACACTTCCATGGGACTGCCGCCATTAAACCGGCTTCTTGCCAGGCAGATGATTGAAGAAACCAAAATATCAAAGGTGTTAAAGGGATTCAGGAACTTTAAGCCGGTCACCATTTCACTGCTGGAGGAAATGTTGATAAGGACAGGCAGACTGGTTACTGATTTCCCGGAAATTATTGAACTGGATATTAATCCTTTAATGATCAAAAACGGCAACATAACGGCTGTGGATGCCAGAGTACTTATTGGTGTACCCCGTACTCCTTCTCCCATGCATTTAATCATCAGTTCCTATCCCTGGCAGTATGAAAGAAAAGAGATTGCGACAAATGGTCAAGAATTTTTTATCAGGCCTATTCGACCCAGTGATGCGGATTTGCTGATCGATCATTTTTATTCACTTTCACCAAGAAGTGTTTATATGCGGTTTTTTTCACCGGTAAAGCAATTGTCTAAAATCATGCTGATCAAACTGACACAGATTGATTATGACAGGGAAATCGCTCTGGTTGCTTTAATGGGAAAGGGACAGGATAAAAAAATAGTCGGTGTGTGCCGTATTATACTTGAGCCCGATAAAACCCTGGGGGAATTTGCAATGGCTATAAGTGATGAATGGCAGGGCAAGGGAATTGGTTCGTCACTTCTCAAACTATGCCTCAAGGCTGCTCATAGCATGGGTATAAAGCGGATTATGGGGATTGTTCTGGCTGAAAATATCCAAATGCAGCAGCTTGGCAGAAAAATGGGGTTTTGTGTGAAACGGCATCCCGGTTCCGGAGAATATGACCTGACCATTGATTTTGAAGATATGAAGATTGACTAGAAACAATTGAAATCTTTTTTGCGAGGTTAAGATAGAATCTTTATTTTTTGATAAACGGGACCATGAACTGATCAGGATTGTTAATTCGGTTTACGATGCAGATAATGCCCTGGGTTATACCCGGAAACTATATTATACTTTTTTCCACCCCCTGGGTATAAAGGAATTGTCGGAATCCAAAGGGCTTAGAACGGCATATTCTATTGTAAACCTTCTTGAATCAATCCAGAGAGGGGAAATAGAAAATCGTCTGCAGGCCCTTAAAGGCCTGAAAGATGATATTTTCAGC
>JAGLNZ010000297.1 GCA_023139225.1 Desulfobacula sp.
TTAAAATGTGCTTTAACTATTGCGAGCATTCTAGGGAAACGGGAAATATCATGGGAAATATCCTTTGACAGGCTGGGTAAATCCATCAGGGAAAATATCCATAATTATAATATCAGCAAGTCCAGATTTTCCATGTACTGGTTTTACCCCGTCTTAAGCGGTGCACTTACAGGAGAAAAGGCAGAACGCAGAATTGAAAAACTATGGAATAAATATGTCATAGAGGGACAGGGGGCAAGGTGTGTCTCTGACCAGCCCTGGGTGACCATTGCCGAGACATCTGAACTTGTTCTTGCTTTATATGCCATGGGTCAAATCGAAAAAGCCAATATTGTATTCTCCTGGATTCAGGGCAGGATATATGAGGACAATACATATTGGTGCGGATACACTTACCCTGACATGGTGATCTGGCCGGAAGAAAAGATTTCCTGGACTAATGCAGTGGTTCTTCTGGCAGCAGATGCATTATATGCATTAACACCCGCATCAGGCATTTTCAGCCACAAGTCCTGGGATGGATTTACTTATACGGATCTTGTCAATTGATAAAAGATTATAGACCCTATTATATTAAAAAAGCATGGTACAGGCTTCAGCATTTCTATATTCGCCATAAGCTTGCCCCCCAGTTGAAATCCCTTGGAAGACATCCCTTTATTGTCAAACCCTGGCATATTGAAATATTTGGCGGACCTGTCAGCATCGGGGACAATATCACCCTTTTGGGATGCTCTGATAAAAAGACCCGCTTAACGGTCTGGTCGGATAAAAAAGATATCAAGGGCATCAGGATTGGCGATCATGTCCTGATCTCTCCCGGTGTCAGGATCAGTGCTGCCAACAGCATATCCATTGCCGACTCCTGCATGCTGGCAAGTCATGTTTATATTACCGATTCAGACTGGCACGGCATTTATGACAGATCCATGCCTCCTGACGAGCTTGCCTGCGTAATTCTTGAAGAAAACGTATGGGTTGGGGACAGTGCAATTATTTGTAAAGGGGTTACCATTGGCAAAAACAGCATTATCGGTGCAGGGTCTGTGGTAACTTGTGATATCCCCGCCAATGTGATTGCAGCCGGAAATCCTGCTAAAATTATTAAACACCTTGATCCGGACAAACCCATCACAACAAGGAAAGACAGGTTTGCAGATACAGATAAAATGACCTTGGCTCTTGTATCTGCAGAAAAAGAATTCCTTGAGGGTAATACGCTTTTCGGTTGGGCCAGATCCCTTTTTTTTCCGGAAAAAGAATAATTAATTCAAATTTTGGTTAAATGATGGTTTTTAAGGTGGTGTTAAGCCGGTCCAGGCTTGTTTTAAGTTTTTCAATATCAAAGGACTGGGCATATCCGGAAAGCTGCCTGCCAAACTCTGTGAGTTCAGGTATGTGAAATACATCCCCGATACGGATAATATTATGTATGACATTTTGTATGTCGGCAATTTTGATCCCTGCGTCAAATTCAGGTATGAGCTGGAATATTTCAGAATTGATCTGTTCCTTTAATGGCGTGTTTTCACGACAATATTCTTTTAAAGTTTCAATTGATAAACTAATTGCAGGCTTTTTGTATTCCCGGTTAGCGTCTGCTGTTTCAGGCATGTTTTGACTGACTTCAATTTCAGGTAAAACCAGGTTGAAAACAGTGCCCTTTCCCTCAGTGCTGTTAACCTGAATCCGGCCTCCCATTAACTCAACAATATGTTTGCATATGGAAAGCCCCAGACCTGTTCCGCCATATTCCCTGCTGCTTTGTGAAGAGGCTTGTCCAAATGATTCAAAGATAATATTCAGCTTGTCTTTAGGAATCCCGATACCTGTGTCTTCTATAGAAATAGTAAGATCAATCTTGTTGTCATCTTTATATGTTTTTGTTTTTTTTGTGGTGATTTTAATATGGCCTTTATTTGTGAATTTGACGGCATTGTCGATGAGGGTTACCATAATTTGCTGAAGCCGGATATCATCCATAAACAGGGATAGCGGCACCTGATCGTCAAGATCTTTAATAAAAAGTATGGGCTTGTCTTCGATTCTTGATTTAAACAATTGATAAATGTCATAAAATAAAACATTGATATTGACAATAGCCTTATTGAGTTCAAGTTTACCGGCCTCCATTTTTGAGAGATCGAGAATATCGTTAATAAGTGATAACAGTTCTTTTCCTTCAATTTGGATGGTGTTTAAATAATTTTTTTCCTGTTTTCCCGTTATCATGTTAGACAAAAGTTCACTAAAATTGATGATGGAATTTAAAGGCGTTCTGATTTCAT
>JAGLNZ010000298.1 GCA_023139225.1 Desulfobacula sp.
TTGTTTTTTCAGAAAAACTTGGCAAAGTTGTAAAAAAAGAACAACCCGTCGCAAAAAAAGAAAAAAATGAAAATACCGTGGACAGCTCCATTGTTACCGTGGAAACAAACCATATCGTCCTGCCGGCAGATAACTATATCAATAAAAAGCTGGCACAGGATCTTGCCTGGGTTTTTAAGTCTGCAGCCGTTCGCAAAAGCATATACAGCCGCGGGCTTACAAGCGGCCGTATCGATCGAAGGCGATTGTTTCGGGCAGTAACTGCAGGAACGATTTTTAATACTAAAAAAAACGAATTCAATCTATTAAATGACATTACAATCATTGTTGATGCAACAGGTTCAATGGCTGCAACAAACAAATGGGAGCATACGCAACAAATTTTTCAAACTCTTTTCTCAGCTGTCAGCAAATTCAATAAAAATGCTGGCCTTTTTGCCTACAATGAGGTCAGAAACAGGTGCATGGTTACCGAATTGTATAAAAAAGGCGTTTTTTATACTATACAACCCCATGGTAAAACAGCATCCGGCGAAATTATCAAGGCCATGGCCAAAAAAATAAAAGGCAAAAATAAAAAACCGATTTTCATTCATATTACAGATGGTGCATCAAACTGGGGCTGCCCTGTTAAAGAAGCTATTTTACTATGCCAAAAAAACAGGGCGCTTCTTTTAACACTTGGAGTGAACTGCAGTGAGGATGACAAAAAACTATTGCAGGCCGAGTACGGGAAGCTGGTACAATTTGTTAATAATATCAATATGCTTCCCTCTTTGTTGAGGACTCTTCTCAACAAGGGCAAACGAAATTTTTCTTAATAATGATGTAAAACCGGTTAATCAGGGTTCTACAGTTTCAATTTTAATTTTCATCCAGCACTTTTCTGACGGTTTCTGCCAGTTCTTTCCTGGAGAATGGTTTTTGGATGAAGTTTACCCCTTTGTCCAGAACACCCTGATGAACGATGGCATTGGCCGTGTATCCGGACATGAACATGCATTTGAGGTCCGGGCAAATGGCTTGCAATAGTTTTGCCAGATCATGTCCGTTCATTTTGGGCATGACCACATCGGTGATAAGCAGATGAATCTTGCCGGTGTATTCCTTGACTATGTCCATGACCTTTTCAGGTGCATTTGATGTCAACACAGTATAACCCAGTCCTTCAAGAATTTTTTGTATGATTTTCAGGATTGCAGGATCATCTTCCACCACCAGAATTGTCTCCCCCTGGCTTGACGGGATTTCTGTCACGCTTTCTTCCTGGCTCTCGACAATTTTGCCCTCATGTCGGGATTCCGGAACATAGCAATATCGGGGTAGGATCAAGGAGTCATCAATTGGGTATAACCCGGGTTTACCCTCTATTACATTTACTTGAAACCCAGCATTCCTGTAATATCCTTTTTCTTTCGCAGCATAATATCCTGCGAACTGAAATTGATGCAATCATGGCAATTGCAGAGTCACTTGCTGAAGGCTATCTTCGGATTCTTCAGGATTCTTAGCCTCCACATCCCATGTAGCCATGAATATGATGTACAATAAAATAATGCCTAAAAATTGAATGAATTTTATAAAACTGGTTCTTTTTTCCATTATTATTTATCCCAGCGAATCTATTTTGTCAGAACTGTTTTAACCTATTCATCCATCAACACTTCACGTATCTTTTGGTCAAAGTCTTTCATCACAACAGGCTTCAATAAAAACCCCTTAATACCCAGAGATGCCGCCTTTTCTTCAGACATGGTTTCGCTGAATCCGGTACAAAGCAATACTGGGATGTGAGGGTGTATTTTAATCAGTTCAGCTGATAGTTCGTCTCCCGGCATATTCGGCATTGCCATATCAGTGATTACAATATCAAACTTACCCGGACTATTACTAAATACTTCGAGTGCTTCAAGGCTGTTGGTACTTGAAGTAACTTGATATCCCATACGCTCCAGCATCTGTTTTTCCATCAAAAGAATTGCTTCTTCATCATCTACAAGAAGGACCCGTTCTGTGCCGCCTTGAATTTTCGTCTTTAAATCGGTTGCCTTATTTTCAGAAAGACTTTTTTCTACTGGAAAATAAATAAGAACTTTTGTTCCTTCACCAGGCTCGCTATATACCTGGATAGCTCCATTCATATTTAGAACAATGCCATGCACCACAGACAATCCCATTCCTGTGCCTTTACCTTTTTTCTTAGTGGTAAAAAATGGATCAAATATTTTCTTTGTTAAATCTCTATCCATCCCCACACCAGTATCAGCTATAGTTAGACAAGCATAAACTCCCGGTTCCATATTAGGAGCTATCATATCATACTCACTTAATTTGGTTTCTTTCAGGCTAGCTTTCAATTCGCCACCTGTTTCCTCCATGGCATGATAAGCGTTAGTTGCAAGATTCATTACAATCTGATGAATTTGTGTGGGATCAGCTTTGATCACACCGCACTCATCTTGAATATCCTGCTTGATTTCAATCGTTGTGGGAATTGTAGACCTGATGAGCTTTAATACTTCCTTGATAATAGGCTGCACCTTCATCAATTTTAATTCACCACTTTCTTGGCAAGAAAATGTAAGGATCTGTTTTACCAGATCCCGGGCTCTCAAGGAGCTGGTATATATTTCATTAAGACTATCACAAAATGGGCTGTCCTCAGGGATATCCTCTAATAACATTTCCGTATGACCCACAATGGGGAAAAGGATATTGTTAAAATCATGGGCAATACCGCCTGCAAGCGTGCCGATGGATTCCATTTTTTGAGATTGTGCTACTTGTTCTTGAAGTTTTTTAACTTTTTTTTCTGATAAGACTTTTTCAGTCACATCCCTGCCAATGCCGCTGATATAAGTTTCACCGTTATCTGGTTTAACCAAGGAGCTTTTATACTCGATATAAACTTTTTCCTTATTTTTTTTAAAATAGCAAGTAATACCCTCATGATGCCCCTGTTTCTTGACCATTTCCAGATACTGGGTCCTAAAACCAGATCGAAATTCCGGTTCCATGAAATCCGTAGCTCGGTGGTCTATAAACTCATCCATACCATAGCCGAAGAGCTTGTGCATAGCAGGGTTAACAGAAACAAACCTGCCATCAAGATCCTGGGTATAGATCAGGTCAGTTATCGATTCGAACAGATCTCGAAAACGTTGTTCCGATTGCAGGGCACTCTCTTCAGCCATTTTGAGTTCTGTAATATCTCTAAAAACTGCCATTTTGGAAATAGATCCATTTACGTGAACAATAGGGGAGTTGGAGATATGATAAGTGCGGTTATTTTTCGGACTAAAAACTTCCTGCTCACAATGCTCACCCTGTTGTACTCTGTCGTGCAGACACCAGGGGCATTTTTCTTCCAGATGGTGTATTGATTTGAAACATAATTCTCCTGCAAGGTTGCTTCCGGTCCGGTTAATCATGGCCGGGTTCATGTATTCTATATAAAAATCAGGTGAACATATATAGGCAGGGTCCTTCATGGCTTCCATCATGGAACGGTATTTTTCCTCACTCTCCCGCAGCGCCACTTCAGCTCGCCTGCTCTTAGCAATACTGATCC
The DNA here is from genome assembly GCA_023139225.1 of Desulfobacula sp. Classification (GTDB taxonomy): domain Bacteria; phylum Desulfobacterota; class Desulfobacteria; order Desulfobacterales; family Desulfobacteraceae; genus Desulfobacula. The sequence goes on from JAGLNZ010000298.1 coordinate 3,572, forward strand.
CAAGCGCTGTGATGAATGACAAGAGAGAGAGCAAAATTATGATGGCTGTCCAAACCAGACCTTTGTGCTGGGAATAAAAGGAGGAGGGTTTGTTGATCAGGACACTTTTTGGGGGCAGGTCAGACAGATTGATACCAAAACGCTTCATATGCTTGTAATCAAACATGTAGCGATTGGGACTCTGTCTAAGGATAAGAATATTTTCTATTTTTTCTCCATTTAAAATGCGTAAAGCCATTTTTGCTGCGATCTCTCCCTGAGAAACCCCGCTGATTAGTTTTCCTCCGAAAATGCCATGCCCCAAAATGAAATCCCAAAGGGAATATTGAGGAACACGACTGACACGATTAACCATCTCAGCAAACTGCCTAAAAAAAATCCGCTGTCCTTTTTCATCTTTCAATGAAGCAATTAAAAGCACTATGCTATCGTCAGATAGTTTCTGAACATTGTCCTGTACTTCTTTAATATTAAGTCCTTCAATAAAACGAACATCCACAGACCCATTATTTGAAGACATCACTTTTTTAACAATTTCCTTATTGGCAAAATACGTTGGGGTGTCCGTTCCATAGATGACAATCTGTCTAATTTTCGGATGCAGCCTCAATGCGATATCAATGGTTCCCTTTACTTCTATAGCCTCCACAACTCCGGTATATAGACTGGTATTTTCCAGCATTGAATCATGAAAGTTGTTTACTCCGCAAAAAACGACAGGCGTCTTGGAAAAAATCTCATCCCGATGTTTTATAAGAAAATTAAGGGCATTGTTATCAACGCAAATGATCACGTCAAATCTTTGGTTTCTGAACTTATGCTTATAAATTTCACGAAGTTGTTCCAAATATGTGATATTCAATATCCTCTTGGTATCCATATATTCGATCTGGATTTCAATATTTTGATCGCTCTTTCTGAAAATGGATTCAATTGTCCTATCGATGGAATCATCCCAGGAAAGACTGCGATGATACGAATGAAGGATAAAAACCTTTTTTTGCCGGTTATCCTGTGCCCACAAGACAGAAGGCAAGATCATATAAAGGAATAGACACCCAAAAAGGCCTGCAGACAGATAAGCGTTGGATACTTTTCTCAAATTTATTTCCATCTTTCATCCTTATTTTTGGCAAGAAGGTATACGTTTTCTGATTGTTTGACACTTTTTACTAATTCTTCGCAGGCTGGTTTTTCAATCAACCATAAAATAACAGAAACGCTTTGAGTATTATGATCAATTTCAATAAAAATGAGTTTATAATATACTCTATTGCAAAGCAAATATTTTTTTAGACGTTAAATAATATTGTCGTCATATTCTTACAATTAGTAATGCCAATTCTAAATTGTAAGAATATGGCTTTTATTGATCAATGATCAGGGTGGGATAATACTATTTGCGCAAGGATGCCTTGGAAAAAATATAATCCGGAATTTCCGGGTTAAATTCAATTTGAGTGATGACAAAATCGGTCCCCTTACCCTTCTTTAACATGTCCTTAAAATTCACCTGCATGGGAAACCATCGATCCTGAATTCTTATCACATGACTGAAAACCGTTTTCTTAAGCAATTGACCGCTTTTGGCATACAATTCTTCCCTTAAGGGGATAAAGCGCTCCTGATCTATCCAGACCTTGCAATGTTCATAGGCCACATCCTTAACCTTTGCCTTAAGATCCATTACCCAGGTTTTACGATTATCCAGGATACTTTCCCCCACCACTTTTGCCGTATAAATCTGGGTTATTTCGCGGACTTCCATCATATCTTCATAAGACAGATCAGACCCCGCCACAGACTGCCGGAGCATGTGCCCGGATATCTTAATAATCCGGTCCGTGGTACGCGAATAGATCCACAGCCGGTTGCCCAGTTTCAACATTTTGTTTCCTTTTTCCCGTGAAGGAGACAGGTATTTTGTGAATGAATCATTATTGCCCCTGGCATAGCTTTTAGACTCAATGGTGCGGCTTGACCGGGTGCCGTGAACAATCATTTTAGAATTAAAGACACGGGAATCAGATGTCAGGTTGGCATCCACCTTGTTCATTATATCTTCAGCATCCGGGAAATTGGACTGCCCAAAAGCTGTTCCTGCCATAACCAATAAAAAAAATAATGTTTTCAACTTATTTCCCTGCCTTTACCATTAAATTTCAAGTTCCTTGAACAATTGGGCGGTCTGTCTTTTAAATATCCCGATTCCAGCTAACAGGTTTCCCAGGACCATAGCAAACAACCCTGGAATAAAACCGATATAAAACAGGTCCGGGGTCACCTTTGAACGAATTATTGACGGTACCATTATGGTTGAGTTGGCCGTCATGCTTGAAATATCGATTCCATGTACCTGGAGAATCCAGGTGGCGATTAATCCAATTATCGTACCCAGGACAGAGCCTGTGGTTCCAATTAACAATGCTTCTATTATGAGTGACCTGAAAATCATGTCTTTTGATTCTCCCAGGGCCAGACGGATACCAAATTCCTGGTATCTTCTCAGCCCCCCGAGCAGTCCCGTGTTCCACAAAACAACAGACATGGCAATCACAAATATGCCGACAAATATCATGGTATAAAGATCAACATAATCCATGTAATAAGCTAAATTGGCCTGGTCTTTCAACCGAACCATCACCGGTGAAAATTCTTCGGATTCATCAAAATATTCCGTATTAAAGGCTGAGGCAAGTATTTGGGCTTTGCTGTCAAAATAAACATTATTTTCAAAAAACCCTAAGATCTCGCCGCAGGCATCGGGCATATCCAGCATTTCCTGTGCATCAAAGATATCAATAATAATGGCACCTTTATCAAGGGACTGGGAACCAAACCGGACAAATCCTGTGACAATGAAATTCATAAAAGCCATACTGCCGTTCATGGTGGAACCCAAATAGGTGACAATATCTTTGGGCTTTAATTTGAGTTTTTGAGCCAACTCAATGCCGATCAAGGCTTCCCCTGGATTTTCCGGTATTTTCCCGGCCTTGATTGAGTTTTTTATATTCATCCGCGCAACTTCACGGCCTGAACCCGAAAATAGTCCAATCGCCAGCCCCATGGCAGGGCCTTGACGGATGGTTTCACCCTTGTCATCCGGAACATCAAGAAGTCCTGTGAACTTGATGCGTTTCACCCATGTCACCTCCGGATATTTTCGGGCCAGTTCTTTGGTGAGTTTTTCCACACCCATAAGTGCAAGATCATTGGGCATCTGATCAATATTTTTGGCATAGGCCCTTGTCATCACCTTTACATGACCGGTATCAAACTTTGCCGTGGTATCAATCATGTCCCCCATGACCCCTTTGATATAGCCACTAAGAAAGACAGTCAATGCCACACCAATGGAGACGATAATGATTGGAAAAAGACTTCGGTTTTTATCCCTTAATAATCCTTTAAGCAAAAAATGAATCATTGAATTTTACCTTTTAAAGCATCCGCCGGGTCCATTTTTGCAATTTTTTTTGCCGGTAAAAAACTGACAATGGTGGCGCTGATCACAACAAGGGCGATGGTGCCCAGGATCAAGCCTGCACCATACACGGGAAAGATCCTTTCTGCTATGGAAATCCCCATGTCATCAGCCGTGGCCGGCATCCCAATGCCTATTTTTGCAAAATAAAATAATAATGGTATCCCGTAGAGACTTCCGACCAGGGTGGCTAAAAGGCTATTCATAGCCCCTTCCATGGAAAACAAGGCCACCACCTGCAACCGTGTCATGCCCAGGGCAATATAAGTACCGATTTCTCTTTGCCGCCTGAAAACAGAAAGCACCTGGGTGTCAAAAATGGCCAGAAGGGCAAGGGCCAGCAATAAAAAATATATAATGGAACCCCCTACCTTTTTCATGGCAATCATGTTATCCAGGACCGCAAGCAGGGTATCATGATCTTTGAAATGCCACCCCGGGATCGGGACATGAACATAGTCATTTGTGGCAATAAATAAGGTGGCGTGCCCGCTTAAACCAGTCATTTCCCATAATTTTTCAATGGGAATCCAAATCTGGCCATTGTCTACTGTGGGAACATTATTGTTGAAAATACCGATAATGGTGATGTTTGCCGCATCAAAGGTAGCGTTTTTATCCCGCCACCGCAGCAAAACCCGGTCTCCTTTTTTCAATTTGAGGGCCCGGGCCATGCGTTTTCCAATCAGAGCCGGAATATCAGCATCAGTCTTAAGGAAGAGTTTTGTCGGAAGTTTCAAAATTTCCTGGTCTGTTTCAATTCCCTTGAGCAGTACGGGAACCATGCGACCGCCCGGATAGAGGGTTCCCTGCTGGATAAGAACAGGTATGAGTCTTTGCCTCATTTTGGTTTGCAAAATCCCGTGACCGTCCTGCAGAGAAAATGGATCATAGGGGTCATAGGCTTTATTTAAAAGGTGGCCAAAACCGTATTCCCAGGCAATGGTATCCCTTCGTGCCTGCTGGTTCCAGCCGTCTATCAACCCATTGTGAAAAATGATAACCACAAATGCAAAGGAAAGCACACTCACGTTAAGCCAGGTGCGCAAGCCGGCACCCACAAGATTCCTGTAAGCCAATTTTATTGCCAGGACCGGCATCAAAAATCTTCCTTTCGGGATGTTATGATTTCATCCTTTACCACTTTGCCGTCTTCCAGGTGAATAATACGATCCAGGTATTGCATGACTTTCTCATCATGGGTGGAAAACAAAAAAGTGGTCTTAAATTCCTGGTTCAGGGTTTTCATGGTTTCCATAATGCTGTGGGTATTTTTAGCATCCAGGTTGGCCGATGGCTCATCTGCCAGCATGATTCGGGGTCGCTTCACCATGGCGCGTGCAATGGCCACACGCTGGCTCTCGCCTCCTGAAAGTTTGGAGATCTTTTTATCAGCCATATTTTCAAGCCCCACCCATTCCAAAGCATCCATGACTGCTTTTTTCCGTTCATGCCAGGGTTTTTTCTGGAGCAGCAGGGCAAACTCCACATTCTCAAAAACCGTGTATACCGGCAAAAGATTAAAAACCTGAAAAATAAATCCGATGCTGTGGTTCCGAAGCTGTGCCGCCTGTTTGTGGGTCAGTGCTTCAATATCCTTTCCCGCAACCTGTGCCTTCCCTTTAGAGGGCTTATCCAGAGAGCCTATGATATTTAGCAGGGTGGTCTTGCCCGAACCGCTGGGGCCGACCAGGCCTGCAAACTCTCCTGTAAAAAAATCAAGACTGATATGATCCAGGGCCGTAAACTTGCCATCTCCAACAGGGAAACACTTTACCACATTTTCAACAGATATAATTTTCATTATTTTCTTCTTTAATAATCATAAACAATCATGATCCTGAATCCCGGACCTGACAAATCGTTGATCAAGTCTTCTTTTTCCACGGACTGTGGTTGTTCAGGCGTGTAATAGGCCATAATGTATCCAATAAATTTATCAAACCTGTGTTCATAATTCAAAAAAACTGAAGCATGTTTTAACTCCCAATTATAGGAAAGAACCGTGCTCACATTATCATCAAGCCCAAGTGGGTATGACAGGGTGGCTGCCGTGATATGGCTTGTCCTTGAAAATCCCAACCCATGCTTATCAAAAGCAGTCACCAGATGTTCGCCGGCAATGTTCAGGCCGTTACCCATCCCGAAGGTATAGTCTGTCCCGACATTGTACATGGATTTATTTGTATATATGCCAAGATCTTCTGATCGGTGGACCCAGGTGGTTTCAAACCAGAACCCGACCTTGACGTCCCATTTACCGTCCAGGGCCAGCCGGGTTTCAGGCACTTTGTTAAACGCCTCTGAATTCATAAGTTTCCCGGCATTGATCGTCTTATGATGAAAAGAGAGTGCCAGTTCACCATCCAGGACAGGATATTGAAGTCTTCCCCCATATTCCGGACGGCTTTTGCAACCCGGCATAACATCCCATCCCCTTTTTTCATCATTGCCATAGAGTATCCAGGCCCACACATTGGCATTGTTTAAAAAAAAATACCTTCCCAGCGCTCCATAAACCCCATTGGTCAGTTGCAAAGGATCCCTGGCATCCATCTTATCAAACCACATCAACGGCCGAAGAATCGAGGCAGATCCGAAATTAATTTTCTGCAGTCCGATCCTTAGTTCATATTGTTCACCTGAATAACGCCCCCAGATACGGTAGGGCGCAATATCTGCCTGTGTAGTCGAATGATCTAATGTGTCAAAGAAAGCCAAGACGGAAATATTGACAGATGCTTCATAATCAAGGAAATGGTTGTCAGCCAAATCAAATTTCTGTGCAATTTCCGGGATATAGCGCCCCCCCGCTAAAACGTTATCGTTATTGTCAAATGCATAATTTGCCAAAAAAGAAAACCGGCCACTGAAATCAGGCCGGTTCTCAGGCCATGCCTGTCCTTGGCACAATACCACCAGTCCGATAGAAAATAATATTGATTTTGCAACCTTTATGAGTTCCTGCGCCAGTCTCATTTGAAAGATCTCTCGAAAATATATTTTTTATTACGTTTGTTACCAGTATATTCAATAATAAATAGTTCCGTTCCCATCAAAATTTTGTTCCGTTAATATTTCTATAAGGGATTATGGAGAATTTTGTTTCTTTATACAATTTATTTTGGCAATTCATGCAATTTATTTTCCATGTAATACCTGACGCTGAAAATTATGACGTTCACTAGTAGTGGTGGTCACACTATCTTAGTGTTAAAAAATCAGATAATGGACTATTGACGGCTAAAATGATAAACAGATTGGAATTAAAAAAATAATTTAATCATTTGAGAAGATAAAATGGAAAGACTTTTGGTTATTGTTGTTTCTGCTGCTGTTGGAACGGTTTTTTTTCTATGGTTTTCCCAGGCTGTTAAAAAGCAATTTTTGCAAGAGTACATCATGTCACACCATTGGCTGCTGCACCCGAACTCAATTTGCTATTGGAGGACAGCCATGTCTGCCTTTGGTTTTATCCTCTACTTTTTTACCCCTTATCAATC